>SXUH01000333.1 GCA_005791855.1 Bdellovibrionales bacterium | reverse complement strand
TTCTGTCATTGGTTTTGTTCCTTGAAAAACATCAATTCCAATCTTTTTTTTAAGATTTTCAGAAGTTACCTTCGCGGGGAAAACGAGTACGACTCCGCGGACAAGGATAACTCCGAGGACCGGAGCAGGAACGACCAGTACGTCCTCCAGCAGAAGACCCACTACGAACTCTCGGCGGCGAGCACGCTCTCGCTCCGGAATGGAATGAGCCGTCACCAGAGGTTCATCCAGGCGTTGGTCGATTCGAGCGAAGGTTCGTTCGGAGGGAACCTCTTCCAGCACGAGGCCCTCTACCGTGGCTCCTTCGGGAAGCACGAGCTCCTCGCGGGGATCGCGACGGACCACGAGACGTACCAGGCCCGGGACCTGGACAAGAGCTTCGACCTCCACTCGGGGTTCGTCCAGTCCGCGGTCTTCGTCGAGGAACTGAAGTTCCAGCTCGGGGGCCGGGTGGACGAGCACTCCCGCTACGGCCGGTTCGCCACCGGGTCCACGGGAGTCTCCCACCGCAGTTCCCTCGGGACTTTTTCTCTGCAGTACTCCCAGGGGTACAAGGCCCCGTCGCTCTTCCAGTTGTACGCCAGGCCGATCTTCGGCTTCCCCATCGGCAACGCCGGCCTCGTGCCGGAGAAGAATAACTCCTGGGAGCTTTCCTGGGAGCGGACGGCGGGTGGGTTCCGCTCCGAGCTCACCCTGTTCCAGAACCGCCTCTCGAACCTCATCACCTTCTCGAACCTCGGGTACGTGAACCAGGGGCGCTTCACCTCGGAAGGAGCCGAGCTCTCCGGAAGCTACCGGAGCCGGAGGGCGGAGCTCTCTGCGAGCGTCACCCACCTGGCCTTCAAGGACGCGCAGACGGTGATCCTGCGGAGGCCTCGGAACTCCGGCCAGGTCGGCCTCGCCTGGTTCCACAGCGAGACGCTCGAGTCCTACGGCAAGCTTCGGTTCTTCGACGCGAGGAGGGACCTCGACCTCGCGGGCGAGCCGGTGAAGCTCAACGGGTACAAGACCGTGGAGGTTGGCGTCCGGAAGACCTTCGAGAAGGACGACGTCGGGATCCAGGTGCTGAACCTCTTCGATAAGAACTACGAAGAGCTCTACGGGTACAGCGTGCTACCGCGGTCAGTGTTCGTGCACTACGGGCGGCGGTTCTAGCTCGGGGCCACGTCCCGGAACCTACTGAACCGGCTTCCCCGAATCATCGAAGCAGCAGGAGCCTTCGTGGGAATCCATCTCTTCCTCGAGGCTCTTCTTGTAGCTTGCCTGGGCCTCTTTGCCGAGCCCGAGGGAGGTGGAGAGGGAGTCGGTGAGGGTGGGAGAGAGGACTTCGATGTCAAGGCCTAGCTCTTCCATCTGGGCGGCGTGCTGGTAAGCTCTTTCCGATTCCTCGAGGGGGCATTCGAAGAGGACCTGCTTGGTCGTCACGTCGAGGACCTGGACTTTTAGCTTTTCTTTTTCCATGCGGGGATGGTAGTAATCATGCCCATCGTTTGTCAAAGGGATATGGGGCTATGGGTCTGGTTCTTTGGATCGATCAGAACGCGTTCGTGACGGACCTCCTGGAGCGGGTCTACAAAAAGAAGGAGTTACCTTTCTACACGCTGAATTCGGCGGAAGACTTCACCTACCTCGTGGACGATCTGAAGCCCGAGGTCATCGTCCTGGATAGTGAGACGGCCGTCAGGTACCAAGAGGCTCTGGAGAAGCAGTACCAGGCATCGGCCGCCCTCTCCGAGGTGCCGGTGATCTACCTCGGAAACAAGGACAACCTCGGCTTCGTCCCGAAGCTCCTCGGAGAGATCCAGCGGCCCTTCAATCCGTTCGACGTTCCTACGCAGATCGAAGCCATGTATAAACGCCTGACATAGCGAAGTCTCTCCAGCTATACTCTTCGAATGAAAAAAGAAAACTGGATCATGGCCGTCGGCCTAATCCTTGCCTTCCTCATCTTCGGCCTGACGCTTTATTTCAGAAGCGGCGCTTTCCGTTAAATTCCTGACGTGTCTCTCGGACTGGGAGACGAAGAAAGAACTGAGTCGCTTATCCATCACGGAGAGGAGCACGTCGACCAGCTCGTGGTAGTGGGTGTGGATCCACTGTGCGGAGAAGTGATTCGGGACCTCGAGGATGAGGACGTTGTGGGAGATCACGAGCGGCTTGACCTGCTTGAACCACTGGTGGTGGACCTCGGGGCCCAGGACGTCGCTGAGCTGCTCCGTGAGCACGGACCAGAGGTAGGAAGCCTTCACCACCGGATGGGCGAGCTTCAGGCTCTTTTCCTTCAGCCCGGTCTGGCGCGCGGTCCATCTGGTCTTGAGATCGGTCTTCGGCTTGATCACTCTAGTTTTTTTCATCGAGGGAAAAAGGTTAGAGGGTTTTGGACACAAGAACAAGCAAAAAACTAGAGGTGCGAGCGATTTTGCTCCCACTCCTTCGCCTCGGCGGGAGCGAGGATGAAGCTGTTCAACCCGAGCTGCTGGAAGATGAAATCCGGGATGCGGATGCGGTAGAAGATCCCCTGCTCGTGAGACACCGTGTTTATGATGTTGGCGTTGCCGCGGATGCGCGAGTGCGATTCGCCGTCTTCGTAGGGGACGAAGAGGTCGTAGTGGTCCTGCTTCGAGAGGAAGAAGTTGATGACGTACTCCCGCAGGCCCCGCATGTCCTCCTCGTCGTACGAGGAGACGAGGAAGGAGTTCGGGTAGTTCCGCATGATGATCCGGGCGCGGACCGGGTCGCTCAGGAGGTCCTTCTTGTTGAAGACGATGATCTGCTGCTTCTCCTCGATCTTGAGCTCCTTCAGGACTTCCTGGGTGACCCGCAGGTGCTTCTGGTAGTTCGGATCGGAGATGTCGCAGACGATGAGCAGGAGGTCCGCTTCCATGGCGGACTCGAGGGTGGTCTTGAACCCTTCGATGAGCGTGTTCGGGAGGTTCGAGATGAACCCCACCGTGTCGATCATGATCATCGGCGGCTTCGAGTCCGGGTTGAGGGTCCGGAAGGTCGAGTCGAGGGTCGCGAAGAGCTTGTTCTCCTCGAGGACGTTCACCCGGCAGAGCCGGTTCATGAGGGACGACTTCCCCGCGTTGGTGTAGCCCACGAGGGCCGCGGTGACGGCCTGGTTCTGCCGCTTCTTCCGCTGCTGCTCGCGGGACCGCTGGACCTCTTCGAGCTGCCGCTTGTACATCTCGATGCGCTCGCGGACCATCCGCCGGTCGAGCTCGAGCTGCTGCTCGCCCTCACCACCCACGGCCATCCCGCCCCCTCGCTGCTTGGTGAAGTGGCCCCACATGGAGGTGAGCCGCGGGAGGAGGTACCGGAGCCGGGAGATCTCGATCTGGATCTTGGCTTCCTTGGTCCGCGCGTGGTGGGCGAAGATCTCGAGGATGACCGTGTTCCGGTCCACCACCTCGAGCTTGGTGATCTCCTTGATGTTCCGCACCTGGGAGGCCGTGAGTTCGAAGTCGAAGACGAGGAGGCTCGAGCCTTCCTCCCGGGCGGCGTCGGCGATCTCGGAGAGCTTCCCCTCTCCCAGCATGGTGGCCGGGTCGATCTGCTTGCGGTTCTGGACGTACTCCTCGCCGTCGACGAGGCCCAGGGTCCGGAGGAGCTCCCGGAGTTCCCTGAGCGAGTTGTTCGTCTCCAGGATGGTGGAGTGGCTCTCGAACTTGTCGCAGACGATGGACACGAGGGAGGCCTTCTGGCCCAGCGGTAGTTTAAACTCTTCGTGATTCATGGGAGCTCCACTTGCATGTTGTCCAGGAGGCGCGTCGTCCCGAGCTGGAAGACGCCGAGGACGGTGAGGTTCTTACTTCTCCTGGTGTCGGTCGACAGCGTCTCGGCGTCGCGGATCTCGAGGTAGTTCCAGCGGGGGTCCCGCAGGGCTTCGGCGCTGAGGGCCTTGGCTTCCCGGAGGTCTCGCTTCGTCCGGATCAGGTCGACGATCTTCCGCAGGGTCTGCGAGAGCACGAGGCCCTGTTGCCGCTCCTCCGCGCTCAGGTACTGGTTCCGGCTCGAGAGCGCAAGGCCCGATGGCTCCCGGACGATGGGCATGCCGATGATCTTTACCGGGAGGCACAGGTCGGCGACCATCTGTCTGATCACGAGGTACTGCTGGTAGTCCTTCAGGCCGAAGTACGCGACGGTTGGCCTCACCAGTTCGAAGAGCCGGTGGACCACGGTCGCCACGCCGGCGAAGTGGCCAGGCCTCAGGGCCCCTTCGAGGTCCGTCGTCACCCCCAGGACCTCCACCGTCTGGCCCTGGCCCTCCGGATAGACCTCGGAGGACTCGGGAGAGTAGACGATGATCCGCTTCCCCTGAAACTTCGCTCCAGAGGCTTCGATGAGCGCGAGGTCGTTCTCCAGCGTCCGCGGGTAGCGGGTGAAGTCCTCGTTGGGGCCGAACTGCTTGGGGTTAACGAAGATGGAAAAGTAGACGGTGTCGAACTCCCGCAGCGCTCGCTCGAGGAGGGAGATGTGGCCCGCGTGGAGGTTGCCCATGGTCGGAACGAAGCCCACGGGACTCGTTTCCGGGGCCCGCGCGGAGACGAGCTCGGCGGTTTTCCTGATGAGGGTCACCATGCCTGCGCCCCCTCGAACCAGGCCACGAGCTTCTCGCCGACCTGCTTCTTGGTCAGCGGGTACGGGCCGTGGATCCCTTCGGGTTCGACGAAGAAGTACTCGCCGTCGTCGGCCTTGAAGCCCCGGACCTCCGGCGCGCCGATGAGCCCGTTGCTTACCTTGTTTCCTACCATGAGGTCCACCGGCTTGCGGTTCATCTTCTCGGCGAAGACCTCCCTGGTGGTCTCGGTCTCCGCGGCGAAGCTCACGATCTTCTGCCGCGGCTTCTTGAGCTTCAAGACGTGCTGGAGGATGTCCGCGGCCTGGCGGAAGGGGAGGGAAGACCCGAAGGCTTCTTTCTTAATCTTGGTCTGCGTGGTTTCGAATTCGATGTCCGCGATGGCGCCGGTGGAAATGTAGAGATCGGCGGCGGGGAAGAGGTCCACGGCTTTTTGCTTCATGAGCTCGGTGGTGGGAGTCCTGTGGAGCTCGAACCCCGGGTGGCCCCGGAGGTTCTCCACCTCGGGCGAGCACTCGTGTCCCGCGAGGACGGTCACCCGGTAACCGCTCCGCAGGAATGCCTTCGCGACGGAGATTCCCATCTTCCCGCTGGACGGGTTGGTGAGGTACCGGACGGGGTCGATGGGGGACGCGGTGGCCCCGGCGGTGACGATCACCGATTTATTTTTCTTGAGCTGCGGCTCGAGGGTTTCGATGAGGTCCGTGACCGCCGCGACCTCGGGGAACTTCCCGGAGCCGATGTCTCCACAGGCGAGCAGGCCCGCGACGGGATTGACGACGGCGACGTTGGGCCGAAGGCCCAGCTTCCGGACGTGTTCCTGGGTGGTGGGATCGTTCCACATCACCGTGTTCATCGCCGGGAACAGGAGCACGGGCTTCTTCTCCCACGCGAGGAAGAGGCTCCCGAGGAGGTCGTTGGTGAGTCCCAGGGCGAACCTCGAGAGGGTATTGGCACTCAGTGGAGCGACGACGAGCTTGTCCGCCCACTTGAAGAGTTCGATGTGGAGGACGGTCGAGTCCTTGGAGAGCTTGGACGGAACGAAGTCATCGGTCGGGAGGTAGGTGTCCAGGACACCGAGGTAGCGGAAGACCTCGGGCTTGATGAACTCCAGGGCTCCCTGCGTGAGCACCACCCTAACCTCATGGCCGTTCTTCACAAGCTGGCGGGCCACATCTATGCTCTTGTAGCTTGCGATGGAGCCGGTGATCCCGAGTAGGTACTTCATAGTGGTTCGATCTGCGTTGTCATCCAATATTGGAGCGCCCAGTGTATCAAATGCGTGTTGGATTCTACAACTTGAGGGATTCTTTCATTCTTCAACATACCCTCCCAAATCTCTCCGTCACCTCCGGAGAGAACTATTTTTGAGATGTTATGCTCATGCGTGAGCTTCTTGGCCAGTGCGACAAAGGCTGTGTAGCTTTCGCTCATGGCTTCCGATGTGGTGGTTGGGAGGGTGTGTTTGAAATGGATGGAAAGGCTGACGTCTTTCAGGAGCTCGGCGTTCTGGTAGTTGGCAAAGTAGCTCTTCATCCCCGGGATGATGTAGCCGCCGCAGAAGCCCTTCTCACTCACCACGTCCATGGTCACGTAGGTTCCGGCGTTGATGAGCAGGAGCGGCTCCTTGAACTTCTTGTAGCAGTAGAAGGCTTCGATCAGCCGGTCTTCGCCGAGGGAGTGGGCGTAGGCCACCGGCATCCCCGCGAACCGGCCGCCCTTCCAGTAGTCCTTCACCCGTGTCAGGAGGTAGCCCTTCTCAATCAGGGGGAGGAGCTCGCTCTCTCTGCGCTTCACCTCCGCCAGGACCAGGGCCGTGTTGTGCGGATCCATCCCGTACTGGTTAAGGGCGAGGTGCAGCTCGACCCACGGGACGGCCTTGCGGAACTTCCAGCTCGAGTCTACCTTGTGGAAGATCCCCGCGTGCGGATTGGAGTTCCCGAAGTCGATGGTGACGAGTCCTTGCATCATTTCCTCTGGGTCTTCAAGTACTCACGGATGAGGTCCTGCTTGAGCTTGTAGAAATCGGCGATCGGGGTGCAGAACTTCGGCGGCGTCTTCGGACCCATCTTCAGAAGGTCGTTGATCACCAGCACCTGGCCGTCGGTGGCCGGGCCGGATCCGATGCCGATGGTCGGGATGGAAAGCTCCCGGGAGATCTTCGTCGCCACCCGCTCTTCGACGCACTCGAGGACCAGGGAGAACACTCCGGCGGCTTCGAGGGACTTCGCCTCCCGCAGGAGCCGCTGGGCATCGTCTTCGGTCTTGCCGTGGGTGTAGTAGCCGCCCAGCTGGTGGACGGACTGGGGGGTGAGGCCAATGTGTCCCATGACGGCGATCCCGGTCTGGGTCAGGCGCTCGATGAGCTTCACCTGGTAGGGGAAGGCGCCTTCGAGCTTCACGGCTTCGCACCTCGTGTTCTTG
>SXUH01000332.1 GCA_005791855.1 Bdellovibrionales bacterium | reverse complement strand
GGTAGTACAGGAGGATCTTCCCGTTCTTGATCTGGACCACGTGGGAGATCAGGAGGCACTCGTGGCCGAAGAAGCAGTTGTCCCCGATCTCCACGCCGGCGCGGTCGAGGATCTGGGTCCGGCCGGTCCAGAGGATGTTCTTCCCGATCTTACTCCCCCAGAGCCGGAGCCAGAAGCTGTAGAGGCCCAGGAGGATGAGCACGCGCTCGAGCACCGGGAACGCGTAGAAGATGTTCTGGAGCTTCAGGCTCGCGTTCCAGGGCTGGTAGCCCTTCTGGCCCAGGTAGCTCGCCCCCTCTTTGATGGGAGCGAAGCGCTGGGCGACGCGGAAGCACAGGAGCGGGAGCACGTAGGGTGTCAGGATCAGCAGGACGAGCTTCGGGACCGACGGAGCGACGATGAGCGCGTACGCCTGCGCGAGCACGAGGAGCATGACGAGCGCGGGGAAGAAGTCCAGCCACTCGTCTAGTTTGGTCAGGATAAGGAGCTTGAGCTTGGCCATATCCCCTATTGTACTTAAGACTGGGAAAAATAGATCTTTTGTTTGGAAAAAATTTCTTTCCAGAGGACGAGGTAGTCGACGAACCCGCCGCGGAGGAAGACCTTCTTCTGCCGCTCGTCGAGGGTCCGCTCCAGGCGTCTCTGGAGCCGGAGCTGGAGGTACCACGGGAGCGACGGCGCCAGGTGGTGGGCCAGGTGGCAGCACTGCCCCCAGGGTCCGCCGCCGACGACGAGGCCCCAGAAAGTCAGGCCAAAGGATCGGGCTTCGTTGCCCCTCTGGCCCGGCATGAAGTTGTGCTCACTGGTTTCCCGGAGGCGGTCGAAGAAGAACGACGCCCACGGTGCGACCGCCGCGAAGATCAGGACGTTCGCCGGCCCCTGGTGGACGTAGAGGTTGGCGCAGATCGAGAGCAGAAGGCCCAGGGAGACGAGCTCGCTTGCGGCCTTGCTCCTCGACCACTCGTCGCTGGTGTGGATCTTGTAGTCGCAGAAGGGAGTCGCCACGGAGAACGGGATGATGGAGACGAGGAAGCGCCGGAGGGAGATGGCGTTGGTGAAGGCCCTGTCCTCCCGGGTGGCCACCAGGCTGTGGTGGCTGTAGTGCTGGGTCTTGTAGAACTCCGGGTCGGCGTGGAAGATCCGGCAGAGGTTCAGGGCCACGAAGTTTCCGGCCCGGACCAGGGCCCCTCGCCCTCGGAACCCCTGGTTATGGCCATTGAGTTCGTGGAGCGAATAGACCGTCAGGCCGTAGGCGGCCAGACCGTAGGCCACGGAGAGGAAGACCTGGGCCAGGGGCCCGAGGTCCACGGCGGCGGGGACCACGAACCCCAGGACGGCGATGAGAGAAACGTTGACGAGGACCACCGCGAGGGTCAGGAGGTTGTGGACGGTCGGGTTCTCCCGCTGCCAGTCCTTGAGCTCTCTGGAGTACGCGAGGAGGTCGTCCTTCTGCTTCTGGGTCAGGGTCGGGAACTCGCTGCCCTCGGCCTCTTGGTACGCCTGGAACGCCTTCCATTCTTCGTCATAGAGTTTCATGTGAACCTACAGAGTGTTGAGTTCCTGGCCATGGGCTTCGAAGACCTTGTTCCAGCGGGACTCTCCGCGGAGGACCTTCTGGTACTCCCCGGCGATGGCGGTGAGCATGTCGGCCGTGAGGCTCAGGGTCTGGAGCATGACCTCGGCCACGGCCTCGTAGTCCTCCGGGGTCTTGCAGACCAGGTTGATCATCCGTTCCACGTCCTCGGCGTGCTTCTCGTCGATGTCCGAGTGCTCGGAGAAGAAGGTCATCATGGCCTTACTGAGCTTCATGTTCTGAGCGGCGAGGAGCATCGTCTGCCCGAAGAACTTGTAGCTGCTCTCGGCCCAGAAGCTGTAGCCGAGCCGGCGGACGGGGTTCCCGTTCTGGGCGATGTGGTAGAGGTAGGCGATGAAGGTCTCCGTCGCCGGGAGAGCGGTCGGGAGTTCGTTCAGCGGAACCTTGAGGCCCGCCATCTTCAGATCGTGGTAGGCCATGAGCTCGTGGCCCGTCTCTTCCAGGGCGTGCTCGAGGCAGTACTTCATGTAGTTGATCTCCCGGCTGTGCACCGGCTTGAGGGACTGGGCGACGATGGCCTGGTTCTTCGCATTGTGGGAAGCGTAGTGGTAGGTCTCCCCCAGGTACATCACGTAGAGCCGGCGGTCGGCGACGCCGTCCTGGATGAGCTTGATGAGGGGGTTCGTCTTGATGATCTCTTCCCACTTCTGGGCCATGAGGGTACTTAGGGTTTCGATGCTCATCTTATGCCTCCACCGAGTTAAGCTTGGCGAGCTTCTGTTTCTTCTTCGACTTCTTCTTCGCGAAGCTCAGCAGGCTGTTCACGAAGGTCATGAAGAACTGCTTCCGCGTGTAGTAGAACACCACCAGGTCGCTGTGCGGGTTCGGGACGAGCTGGAGGTCGGCGCGGAAGTAGTACTCCCTGCCCACCTTCTCCGAGCGGCTGCAGCCGAAGATGTAGGGCCTGCCGACGGCGAGGGTCTTGTAGATGATCCCGCCCCACATGAAGAGGGTCGCGGCCGCGCTCTTCTCGCCGGCGTCCTTCCAGATCCCGACGAGCTCGCAGACGTTCTCCTCGCCGAGCTTCGCGACGATGTCCCGCTGGTCGGTCTTCGAGAAGTCCTCCAGGCAGCGCTTCGGAAAGAGGTTGAGGACGAAGCCGGCGACGATCTTCCTACCCTTGTAGACCGCGAAGACCGAATGGGACGACCGGAGCTCTTCGCACTTGAGCTTGCGCTTGGCCTCCTTCGATCTTTCGGAGAACGAACTGATGTAGGACCGTTCGAAGACGGCCAGGTCCGCTTCTTGGGTAAGTCTCTTGATCTTGTACACAATGCACCTCGTATGTTGAGCGATTGGGTAAGCTTAGGGGCAAGCTGCGGAATTTAGGGGTGAAAAGTAATTATTACAAGCGGGTGTCTAGAGAATGGTAAAAAAACGATCAGCGCTAGGATTCTAACTTGATGATTTTTAAAGTCTTATGAATGGACCAGGCGTAGGAGAGGCCCAGGACGAGGACGACGAAGACCGCGGTCGCGACGAGGTGTTCCCCTCTGAGGATCGGGTAGACCTCCTCCGGGATCTGGATCCCGGCCCGCTCGACGTTCTCCCCTTCCTTGATGAGGCCGAAGTCGATCCCCGTGTAGGAGTTGATCCCCACCACGAGGGTCACGAGGAAGATGGAGAAGCTCCCGCAGAGGGCCATCATCAGGTAGATCTCGTGGAAGGCGATCTTCCACATCCGCGCGGAGGTGAGCCCGAGGATCTTCAGCATCCGGAGCTCCTTCAGGCGCTCCTGCCACAGCATGCGGACCGGAGTGAGGATGGTCATGACGATGGTGATCCCGATGATGACGAAGCAGAAGTTCATCAGCCCCACCTGGAAGTCGATGAGGACGGCGATCTCCGGGTTGATGTTCTTCCAGGTCTTGTGGGCGAGGCCCGTTCCCCGGGCCAGGGCCTCGAAGGCCGCGGCGCCGGAGAGGTCCGGGGCGAGGATGACGATCCGGTTGAAGAAGGTCCCGGGCCTCACCGCGTTCATGAACAGCTGCTGCCAGGTCGTCTGCGAGATGTAGACGTGCCCACTCTGGAAGCCCTTGGAGTTGAAGGCGTAGATCCCTTCGATGAGGAGGATCTCCGAGCGCAGCTCGCCCAGGTGGTCCTGGTAGTTCACCACCAGCGAATCGCCGAGGCCGAGGTTGAACCGCCGGGCGAGCTCCTTGCCGATGACCACGGTGGGGAGCTCGGGGGAGCTGAAGTAGGTTCCGGCCTCGAGGTTCTGGGTGATCGGGACGACGTTCCGGTGGAGCTCGGGGTCCACGCCGATCACCGTCAGGGTCGCGGCGCCCTCGGGGGCCACGAGGTAGCCGTCGAAGACCAGCTCCGGGGAATAGTGGCTCGCCGGTGAATTTTTTAATCCGGTGGAGAGCTTCTCCGTCACGGGGAGGGGCCTGCTCGAATCGGAGGACTTCGCGAAGTTCGGCTCCTGGAGCTGGAAGAAGCCGGTGTTGGTGTCCACCACGGCCCGCTCCATGTGCGTGTTCACCCCTTGGAAGAAGACCATGATCCAGACGGAGACGGTCACGGCCAGGGCCACCGTCAAGCTGATGAAGGAGCTCCGGCCCTTGTTCCGGCGGATGCTTTTCCAGGCGAAGCCTCTGAAGTAGGTGTTTTCCGAATGCGACATGGTCCCTAGATTCTTACAGGTTTTCGGAGAATGTAAATCGGAAGCGTAGACGGAAAAAGAGGCCCGGGGGTAGAATGGTCCATGCCCTTCACCATCCGCCGAGCCCGCCATTCAGATGCCCGCGGGATCTACGAATCCCACGTCCGGTCGATCCGAGAGATCTGCGCCCCGGACTACACTCCGGAGCAGGTCGCGGCCTGGTCGGGCCGACCGTTCCGGGAGACGCACCTCCGCGCGGCCATGGACCGGGACCTCCTGTGGGTGGTCGTGAAGGCTTCGACGATCCAGGGCTTCGCCCACCTGGCGTTGATGGACGCCACCGTGGCCGAGGTCATGGGCCTCTATCTGACCACCGACGTCCGGGGGGAGGGGGCCGGGAAGGGACTCCTCGGCGTGATGGAGGAGGAAGCCCGGCGAAACGGAATAAAGGAACTCCACCTCCATTCTACTCTCACGGCCCTGGCCTTCTACCGGTCCCGGGGCTTCACGCTCACCGCCGGGATGGACACAGTGGAGATCGGGGGCGTGCCCATCCCCTGCTATCCGCTGAAGCTCGCCCTATCCTGAGTCCAACCGTCAGCCTTTATCCGATTGAAAAGTTCCCTGAGAATTCCGATACCAGTACGATGAAGACCCTCCTCCTCTCTCTATCCTTATTCCTTGCGCCCGCGTCCTGGGGGAGGAGACCCATCGACGGCGGCGAGGACGTCAAGGTCCCCATCCCGGACATCGTACGGATCTACAACGGCACGCGGATCTGCACGGCCACGAGGATCTCCGAGGAATGGTTCATCACCGCCGCCCACTGCATCGTCTCCGCCGACCTGAATAACCGCTCCATCGAGGTCCCGGGGATGAAGGTGGTGAGCGTGCACGTGAACCAGAAGTACATCGACGCGAAAAACCAATCCACCGATAAAGAGTACGCCTGCGACGAGTGCGTCGCAAACGACCTCGCCCTCATCAAGGTCCGGCCCGGGCTTCAGCCGAAGAAGACTTTCTTCGCGCGGCTCCTCGACCAGGACACGAAGTTCACCCGGAAGCGCTCTTCCATCACCCTCTACGGCTTCGGTATGACCAAGGCGTTCTGGAACGGGAAAGACTTCGAACTGGATGAGCTCGCCCAGAACCTCCAGACCGGGCAGAACCAGTGGGACGACTGCGACTTCCTTAATTTCCAGAACCCCGTGAGCGACCTCGAGAAGGTCTCCCGGCAGATGGCGAAGATCATGAGCTTCAAGGGCTCCCGGACCCACACCGTCTACGGTGACGGCAGCCTCGTCATCGGAAAGACCGCCGCCCCGTCGCTCTTGGGTGGAGACTCCGGCGGACCGGTGATCGAGAAAGACGCGCAAGGGCGGAACACCATCACGGGGATCAACGCCTCCGTGGGCCAGAACGGGACGAACTTTAAGATCGTGGTGGAAGACACGACGACGGGGAAGGTCCTCGAGCTCCCCCTCACCGACGAGCAGACTAAGGAAGAGAAGCAGAACTGGGGGCTCGCCTCACTCCCCCACTCCCACTTCAAGTACATCGACAGCTACCTCAAGAAAGCGAACCTCCTGGATCCCAGCGGGAAGCTTCCGGCGAAGTACCGCCTCGGGCGCTCCTACGAACTGGAGAGCCGGAACAACGTGACCAATCTCGCGACCCCGGACAACCAGGAGTTCATCAGGAAAGTTTTGGAGGGCAAATGAAGGCCTTCCCGTTCCTGCTCCTCCTGGGCCTCTCGAGCTACCCCGCCCAGGCGCTCCGAAGGCCCATCGACGGCGGAGAGGAAGTGAAGATCCCACCGAAGGACCTCTACCAGATGACCGAGCCTTCGGTCTGTACCCTGACCCGCATCTCCGTGGACTGGCTCATCACCGCCGCTCACTGCGTGGTCGAGGGGGGCGTCGTCCTGTCCTCCGTCACCATCCCGAGGGTTGAGGTGGTGAGCATCCACGTGAACCCCGGATACCTCAAGGCCCGGAAGGCCGACAAGACAACCCCGGAGGGAAGTCTCTGTGAAGGCTGCGAGGGACTGGACGTCGCCTTGATTCGAACCAGGCGAATGCCAAGGCCCGAGGGAGGGCACTTCGCCACCCTCGTCTCTGAAGCCACCACCCTTCCTAACCGCCGGGAGATCACCGTCTACGGCTACGGGGACACCACACCGTTCTGGGACGGCAAAAGTTTCGAGTCCATGTACCGGTCCGGGGATCCGGCGGAGGAGCGAAAGCTCCAGCTGGGGAAAAACGTATTCGAAGATTGCGACTACCTGCGGGCCCCGGGGCCCGTGAGGGACCTCGAGAAGTTTTCAACGGAGCTGACGTCGTTTCTAACCTTCAAGGCGAAGCGGGAGCATTCCATCGTGAGCGGTCAGCTCGAAGTGAAGGCCACTCCCGGCGCGGGCCTTCTCCCTGGCGACTCCGGGGGCCCGGTCATCGAGAAGGACGGCTCCGGGAAGAACATCATCACCGGGATCTCTTCGGCTACTGAGATCACGGCGACGAACCTGCGCATCAGCGTCGTCGACACTGTCACGGGTGCGGTGACCGAGATTCCGCTCGCCGGGAAGAAGCACACGGATGATGAACTCCGAGACTGGGAACTCTTCTCAAAGGCCGATGCGAAGTTTCCATTCATGAAGAAGTACCTGAAGGCCGCCGGTTTCCTCGACCGCACGGGGAAGGTGCCCGCGCAATTCGTCGTGAAGAGAACCTACGACGTCGAGTACAAGAGCTACGTCGTGAACCTGGCAAACAAAGAGAACCAAACCTTCCTTAAACAAATGTTAAACCCTCCGAAGAAGTGAAGCGTTTTCGTTAGTCACACCGGCGTCACTGCCTAACTCCATAAATTTGCGAATAAATTAAATCCACAAGGCCACGAGGCTGCTCCATCATGTGGATAACGATTCTATTATTCCAAGGAGGAATTTATGAAACAAGTAGACGAACTGATCCGTGGCGAACTCGCCGCAGTCCAGAGCATCGATGCGGTTCTCGCGAAGATCAACAACGACATGGAAAGGACCGAGCTCTCCACCATCAGAGAAGACCACGTCCGGGCCGTGGATACCCTCAAGCGCTACGCCGGCGCGGACTTCAAGGAAAGCACCAACTCGGCGGGCCCGTGGGGCGCCTTCGCCTCGGCGTTCACCGGCGGGGCTTCCCTCTTCGGTGACAAGGCCGCCGTCCAGGCGCTGAAGGTCGGTGAGGAGTACGGAATGAAAGAGTACAAGGAAGCGCTGGCGGACAACGCCGTTTCTTCGGAACTAAGACAGGTGATCCAGTCTGAGCTCCTTCCGCAGCAGGAAAGGCACATCAGCACGATCAACCGCTACATCCAGTAGAGCGTTGCGGAGAAAGGACCCACCGGAGTGGGTCCTTTTTTTAACCTTAGTACTGGACGACGCACCGGTTGGCGTACATTCCCCGGTGGCTGATTTCGAAGCGACACTGCTGGAGGGCGCGGGAGCAGCCGCGGGAGTAGTAGTCGTTGTAGCCGTAGTAGGTGTCGATGACCCGACCGCG
>SXUH01000040.1 GCA_005791855.1 Bdellovibrionales bacterium | reverse complement strand
TGTCTGACGGTACCTTCAAAAACTTGGCTATTCAGCCAGATGACATAGTTCAGGTCGCTACTATTGAAGATGTGAAGTCAAGTGGAGCAAACGGCGGGACATTTACAAATGGCGCTTGGAGAACAAGAGATCTAAATACATTGAATGATCCTGATGGTATTGTTACAAGTTTAGCAGCAAGCCAGTTTACCCTTCCTGCGGGCAGTTACCTCATAGAAGCAAGTGCTCCTGCAGGCGCCGTCCTTTATCATAAAACAAAGCTTAGAAATGTTACTGATTCGAGTGATGCACTGATCGGATCAACTGAAGCGGCCACGAATGGTACATACTCTACGAGTCGTTCTTTCATTTCAGGTCGGATTACTCTCGTATCTCCGAAAACTTTTGAAATTCAGCATCAAGCTAATACTTCTAGAGCATCAGATGGTTTCGGAGCAGCAGCAGGTTTCTCTACGGCGGAGGTTTACACACAAGTTAAAATAACCAAGATCCAGTAGCATTCAATCAGTACCCTTGAGAAATCAGGGGTACTTACAAAAACTTAGCTTTCAACATGTGATGGGCAAAAATATCGGAGTATATTTTCTTGAACCGAAAATAGATTGGTAATTTTTTCAGAATTGAATCACTTACAATTTCACCTAGTTTCTTGTAGCCTTCATAGGTAAAGTGAACATTATTCTTCTTGTCAGTATCGAGGTAAAGGTTCGGAATAGTCCTGCTATACTCATAAAGATCAACGACTTCTATTCCAAATTTCGCCATAACATCTGAGGCAATCTGATTGTAGAGAATTAGATCCTTTTGGTTTCTGTAAATTTCTAACTCGGGGACGTTTGTAGACTTGAAAAAAAGGATTGGCTTTTTAAGACTAATGAGTCTTCGAGCAATTTTTTCGAGATTAGCTCGATATTCTATTGGGGTAGATCGAATAAACCCTAGTTCAGCTTTTGAGATGTCATGCAAGCCATTGTTCCAAGTGATTAATACTGCATTTGGAGCTTGGTTTAGGTATGTTTCAAGATGGTCGAGCGTATACTTTGTATACCTAGCATTTCCTATGTTGTGCACTAAATAAGCAACGCCACAAAGATTAGCCTGGGCAAACGGGGTGTAGCCCTCACTTATACTATCTCCGATTACTAAAATCTGAGGCGCCTGCGGCTTAGGCTTGCAGGACTTTTCTTTAATTTCGAACAAGCTGGCAGTGAGGATTGTAGTGATGAAGATCACTGTAAGGATAGTTTTTCGAGACATACTTATTTTCATCGTCTGATAGGTTATATAAATTTATTCAGAGTGCCAAAAGAAAACATGATCAAAGAATCCTTGGGTCTACGGAGAATCCAAATGCTTGGACAAATCCCCCCCAATCAAAGAAAATATCGCTACTTTTTCACTCTCGAGGACACTTTTATGAAACTAAGCATTATTGGCACTGGATACGTGGGTCTTGTCACCGGAACCTGCTTCGCGGAGATGGGTCACGACGTCACCTGTATCGACATCGATAAGGCGAAGGTGGAGAGGATGAAGAAGGGGGAGTGCCCGATCTTCGAACCCGGGCTCGAGCCCATGATGCGGTCCAACCACGACGACGGGAGGCTGCACTTTTCCCACGACTACTCCTCCGTGGCCAAGGCCGAAGCCATCTTCCTCGCCGTCGGCACGCCTGCCTCCGACGACGGCCAGGCCGATCTCAAGTACGTCTTCGCCGCCTGCGATTCGATCGCCCCGCACCTCCACGAAGGCTCCGTGGTGGTGGTGAAGTCCACCGTTCCCGTCGGCACGGGAAATAAGGTCCGGGAGCACCTCCGGGCCCTCACCAGCAAGAAGTTCTACGTCGTCAACAACCCCGAGGTCCTGAAGGAAGGTTCCGCGGTCGAAGACTTCATGAAGCCCGAGCGGATCATCATCGGCTGCCTCGAGACCGAGGCCGGGGACATCGTCGAGGAGCTCTACGAGCCCTTCAACCGGCAGATCAAACGAACCATCCGCATGAGCAACATCTCCGCGGAGATGACCAAGTACGCAGCGAACTGCTTCCTCGCCACGAAGATCTCCTTCATGAACGAGGTCGCCAAGCTCTGCGACATCGTCGGCGCCGACGTGGAAGAGGTCCGGCACGGGATCTCCACCGACTCCCGGATCGGGACCCAGTTCCTCTACCCGGGGCCCGGCTACGGCGGCTCCTGTTTCCCGAAGGACGTGAAGGCCCTGGTCTACACGGCCAAGGAAAACGGCGCGCGCTTCAAGATCGTCGAAGCCGTGGAGGAAGTGAACAAGGAGCAGAAGAAGTACCTCGCCTCGAAGGTGAAGAAGCACTTCAAGGACGACCTCAAGGGCAAGACCTTCGTCCTCTGGGGGACGGCGTTCAAGGCCAACACCGACGACATCCGGGACACGCCGGCCATCGAAACGGCCCTCGCCCTCACCCAGGCCGGCGCGAAGGTCCGCATCCACGACCCGGAGGCGGCCATCCACTTCGAGCAGCTGATGGAGAAGATGAAGATCCCGGTGGAGCGGTTCACGAACAAGTACGACGCCCTCAACGGCGCCGATGGCCTCCTGGTGATGACCGAGTGGAAGCAGTACCGCGCCCCGGACTTCGACGAGATCAAGTCCCGGCTCAAGGTGCCTCTGATCTTCGACGGCCGGAACCTCTACAACACCAAGAAGGTCCAGGAGCACGGGTTCACGTACTACGCCATCGGGAAGGCCATCAAGTAGGCTTAGGTCCTGCTTCGATGACGGCGACCAGGCGACCGAGGTTCTTCCGGCTATCGAATTTGTCCCGGAGCATACGCTGGGATTCTTCGTTGAAGGTCTTCCCGAGCTCGGGGTTCAGGCAGAGCTCCCGCACGAGGTCCGCGAGCTCCCGGACGTCGAAGGGTTTGGCCAGGAGTCCGTTCTTCCGGTGAACCAGGATCTCCGGGTTCGAGCTCACCTCGAAGGCCACCGCCGGCACTCCATGCTGGAGCGTTTCGATGAGCGTGTTCGCCGAACCTTCGTAGAGGGACGGGAAGACGAAGACGTCTAGCGAACCGAAGAACGCTCCCATGTCGGAGACGTGCCCCAGGAGCTGGATCCGATCCTGGAGGTTCGCTCCGTTGATCTTCTCCCGCAGCGGACCCAGGAGCTCGCCCTCGCCGGCGATGAGGAGCTTGAAGTTCAGGCCCTGGGCATGTAGCAGGGAAGCCATCTCGATGAGGTAGGTCTGGCCTTTCTGCTCCGTGAGCCGACCGGCGTTCCCGATGACGATCTCCCCTCGAGCCTTCCGGTAGAGAGGCGCGCTCCTCGACGGGGTGACACTCGAATCCACGCCGTTGTAGACGAGCACGAGCTTCCGTTCCGGAAACCAGCCCTCGTTGCCGCGCCGGAGGCTCCGGCCGATCTCCTCCGAGTTCACGACGATCCCCGTGAGGACGTCGGTGAAGAGGTAGCGGTTGAGCCCGGTGTTTCGAAGCGGGTGGGGCATGCCTCTGCGGTAGATGATGTTCCTCACTCCGGCCCGCTTCGCGGCGATGCCCGCGAGCTTCAGGTCGGAGGGAAGGTTCAGGATCACCGTGTCCACCTTCTTCTCTCTGAAGAACTTCGTGAGAGAGAGGAGCTTCACCGGATTCAGAAAGCTCAGGTTCCCCACCGACACCTCCGACACCGGTACCCCTCGGCGGCGGGCCTCCGCTGCGAGCTTCGAGCCCTCGTTGGCGACGACGAGGACGTCGAACCCGCGGGCCCTGAAGTCTTCCGCCGACGTCAGGTGCCACTTCTCCCCACCGCCCCAGGCCCTGTTGGAGTTGAAGAAGCAGACCGTTCCCTTCATCGGAGGGGATCCGGCTCTTTCAGCATGCGCTTCACGACCCACTTGGGATGGATGTTGGTCGAGACCGTGGACCAGTCGTAGTGCTTGTAGTCCGGGAAGAAGGTGTCCGCCTCCCCGTCGTAGTCGATCTCCGAGCAGATGAATTCGCAGAGGTAGGGGAGGGTCAGGCGGTAGATCTCCGCGCCGCCAATGACGTAGATCTTTTCGATGCTCTCCTCCTCGGCCAGGGCCACGAGCTTCCGGAGGTCATCGAGGACCAGCGTGTCCGGCGCCCGGTAGCTCTTGTCTCGCGTGAGCACGATGGCCTTCGCGTCCTCGATCTTCCGGTCGTGGAGCTCGAAGTTCTTCCGGCCGATGAGGACGTACTGGTCCTTCACCGTGTGGGTGAAGTGGCTGTACTCCTCCGGAAGCTTCCAGGGGAGCTTCCCCGAGAGGCCGATCTGCCGACTTTTTCCGAGAGCTGCGATGGCGATTAGCTTTACACTCATGGGAGCCATTATATGCAAAAAGTAGACGAAAGACCCGTCATTTGGTTAAATGAGCCTATGAAAATCCTCATCACCGGCGGCGCGGGCTACATCGGCTCCCACGTCGTGAAGGCCCTGGGTCTTCTGAAGCACGACCTAACTATCTACGATGATCTATCCACGGGGCACAAGGAAGCGGTGACCTACGGGGAGCTGGTGGTCGGAGACCTCGCCGACCGCGAGAAGCTCGACAAGCTCTTCGCCCAGAAGAAGTTCGAAGCGATCATCCATTTTGCCGGGAGCATCGTCGTCCCTCATAGCGTGAGCGAACCGCTTAGGTATTACCAGAATAACACCGTGAACTCCCACTCCCTCCTCACCCTCTGCCAGAAGCACGGGGTGAAGAACTTCATCTTTTCTTCAACCGCGGCGGTGTACGGGATGCCGAAGGACGGCGTGTGCCGGGAAGACTCGACCCTCGCACCCATCAACCCCTACGGCCAGTCCAAGCTCATGACCGAGCACATGCTGCGGGACTTCGCCGCGAGCTCCGACTTCCGCTTCGTGGCCCTCCGGTACTTCAACGTCTCCGGAGCGGATCCGGAGGGACGGATCGGCCAATCGTTCCCGCAGGCGACCCACCTGATAAAAGTCGCCTGCGAGGTCGCCTGCGGCAAGCGCGAGAAGATGGAGATCTTCGGAACCGACT
>SXUH01000331.1 GCA_005791855.1 Bdellovibrionales bacterium | reverse complement strand
GGAGTCGATGGAGAGCTGGCCGAAGGTCAGGAGCGGCGTCGGCGCGGAGATGCGCCGGAGGATCTTCTGGATCCGGACCTTGAGCTCCTCGATGCCGAAGGGCTTCCGGAGGTAGTCGTCGCCGCCCTGCTGGATCCCGCGCACCACCGTGGCCTCGTCGGTGCGGGCGCTGATGAAGAGGATCGGGATGTCGTCGCCGCCGTCGCGGACCCGCTGGCAGAGGTCCAGGCCGCTGCCGTCGGGGAGGCCGATGTCCAGGCACATGAGATCGAAGTTGTGCGCGCGCAGGAGCTGGGTCGCTTCGGCGATGGAGCTCGCGGTTTCGGGTTCGAACCCGCCGAGCTTCAGGTTGATCTTGAGGCTCTTCGAGATCTGCGGATCATCCTCGACGATAAGGATCTTTGCCATTCAGTCTCCTGTCTGATTTGCTAAGCTTTCTTTTGATTCGCTTAAGCTATCGTCTCACACTGCGAGGTGCCCAGAAGGAGGAAAGCTCTTCCTAGCACGGCGGTTTAAGTGAAAGTAATTTTTCTAATTTTAAAAGTAATTCGATTTCCACTTTCTGGAAACAGAAAAGTATGCATCGGTCCGAGGGAGTAGATTCATGCGGATCGGACTACCGGTGGTCGAGGTATTGTTGACCGGGGAAATCTTTTTTTACCGGATCGAGCTCCGGGTTGAAAGCCTTCCCGTGGCACTCGAAGTCGTGGTTCCGGACCTTCGCGCGCTCGATCTCCTCGAGGAGTTGGGTAAAGCTCACGGGCTTCTGGAGCATGGAGGAGCAGCAGTCCCCGAGGGCCATCTCCTCGATGGGGAGGCGCTCGACGTTCGCGGTCATGAAGATGAAGGGCATGTGGAAGTCGTTCTGCCGGCACCAGAAGAGGAGCTGCGTGCCGTTCAGCTTCGGCATGTTGAAGTCGGTGAGGACGAGGTCGACCTTCGGGTGCGCCTTCAGCACCTCGATGGCTTCCTCGCCGTTCCTCGCCTCGAGGCACTCGTAGCCTTCGCTCCGGAGGAGCTCGGTGAAAATTTCTCGGAGGGAGTCTTCGTCTTCGGCGAAGAGGATGGTGTACGTCTCCATACAAGGACCATAGCGGACTTGGGCCCAAAGACGAACATAAGAAATCTGGAAGATCGGCGGCGATGACGTCAGGCAGCCTTATCAGTTTGCTCGGCCCCCTCCGGGTCGATGATCTCCTCCAGAGCGGTGACGAAGAAGTTCATGATCGCTCTCTGGTAGCTCTCCGAGGCTCGCTCGAAGGCTTCCTGGGAAGCGAAGCTCTGCGCGCCGAGGTCGGCCTCCATCTGGTCGAGGAGTTTGTTCTTCACTTTGATGAGCTGGGCGAGGTTCACGGGATTCCTTTGAGCCCTCATCGGCAGCGGGGGGGAGAAGGTTAACGAGTTAATACTTGTCTGTGCCGGTCCGCTAACGGTAAGATGGAGCCATGAAGATTTTTCCTCTGGGGGACCGGGCCCTCGTGATCGAAGTCGGGAGCGTGATCTCTCCGGAGGTGCACGCCACCGTGACGGCCCTGGGCCAGCGGCTCCGGGACTCCGAGCTCTCCTACCTCGAAGCCGTCCCCGCCTTCACCACCCTCACCGTGCACTACGACCCCCGGGACTACGCCGGCGGAAGCGAGGCCCCCTTCGTGAAGCTCCGGTCGTTGATCGAAGCGGAGTTCTCGGAGCTTGAGTCCGTTCCCGCGGTCACCCCTCGGCTGGTGGAGATCCCGGTGGTCTACGGAGGGGCCGCGGGCCCCGACCTGGACTTCGTGGCTTCGCACACCGGTCTTGCCCGCGAGGAGATCGTCGCTCTCCACAGCGGGACCGACTACCTCGTCTACATGATCGGCTTCGCCCCCGGCTTCCCGTACCTCGGCGGGCTGGATCCGAGGCTCGTCACACCGAGGAGGTCCGATCCCCGGAGCCGAGTCCCCGCGGGCTCGGTGGGAATCGGCGGGGCCCAGACCGGAGTCTACCCACTGGAGACTCCCGGCGGCTGGCAGCTCATCGGAAGAACGGACCTGAGACTCTTCGACCCGGGCCGGGAGACGCCCGCGCTCCTGCGGGCCGGGGACCGGGTGCGCTTCATCCCGGTGGGGAAGCCGTGAGCCTCGAGATCATCCAACCCGGCCTCCTCACGACCGTCCAGGACGCCGGGAGGGTCGGCTTCCAGGACCAGGGGATCGTCGTCGGCGGCGTCATGGACGTCTACTCCTACCGGCTCGCCAACTACCTCGCGCAGAACTTCTCCGACGAAGCCGTGCTCGACATCTCGATGCTGGGCCCGACCATCCGGTTCACGGAAGACCACCTCGTCGCCGTCACCGGCTCGGACCTCGCCCCGCGGATCGACGGCGAGCGGATCTCCCTGTGGAAGCCCGTGCGGGTGAAGGCCCAGAGCATCCTGAGCTTCGAGTCCCTGGGAACGGGCCGCTACTGCTACCTCGCGGTCCAGGGTGGGATCAAGGTTCCGCGGGTCCTCGGGAGCTACTCCACCTACGTGAAGGCGGGCCTCGGCGGCTTCGAGGGCCGGGCCCTCCTCGCCCACGACGTCCTCCAAACCAACGAGGTCCGAAGGCCCGTGCCGGACGCCTACGGCGAAGCGAAGTGGCGGATGTACTTCGCGCACTTCCAGGACTTCGAGGAGAACCCCGTGGTCCGCGTGGTGAAGGGCCCCGAGTGGGACCTCGTCCCCGGGAACCACAGGATCTTCGAAGAGGAGTTCGTGGTCACGGGCCAGTCGGACCGGATGGGCTACAAGCTCCAGAGCTTCGACGTCTCCTTTCCTCACGCCCACGAGATCGTCTCGAGTGCGGTGACCTTCGGAACCATCCAGGTCCCGCCCGACGGAAGGCCCATCGTCCTCATGGCCGACCGGCAGACCACGGGGGGCTACCCGAGGATCGGGAACGTCATCTCGGTGGATCTTCCGAAGTTCGCCCACGTGCTCCCGGGGAAGAAGGTCCGGTTCAAGGAAGTGAGGCCGGGAGAGGCGCAGGAGCTTCTCCTGAAGCACGAGGACGAGCTCCTCCGGATCAAGCGAGGGCTCCAGGTGAAGGGGAGGGGACTGTGACGGAGATCGACCTGAACTGCGACATGGGTGAGGCCGCCGACGGATCGGTGGAGAGCGACGTCGCCCTCATGGACTTCGTCTCCTCCGTCAACATCGCCTGCGGGTACCACGCGGGGACCGAGGCCATGATGCGGGCCCTGGTGGGAGAAGCGAAGAAAAGGAAAAAGGCCATCGGCGCGCACCCGAGCCTCCGGGACCGGGAAGGGTTCGGCCGCAGGGTACTCGAGGTGACACCCGCGGAGGTCTTCGCCGCCGTCACCGAGCAGATAAAAATTCTACGGAGGATCGCAGAGGCCCAGGGGACCGAGCTCCACCACGTGAAGCCCCACGGCGCACTCTACAACATGGCGGCCCGGGACCGGGCCCTCGCCGACGCCATCGCCGACGGCGTCTTCCAGCAGGGCCCGGGCCTTCTCCTCGTAGGCCTCTCCGGCAGCGAGCTCATCGGAAGAGCGGCGGCGAAGGGGCTCCGGACCGCAGCGGAGGTCTTCTGCGATCGGCGGTACGAAGCCGACGGCAGCCTGGTCGACCGGAGCAAGCCCCGGGCCCTCATCGAAGACCGAGCAGAGGCGGTCGGGCAGGTCCTCGAGATGCTGCACTTCCAGCGGGTGACCTCCGTCGACGGGATCGAGGTCCCGGTGGAGGCCCAGACGGTTTGCATCCACGGCGATGGCCCGAACGCACTGGAGTTCGCGAGCTCCGTTCACCACGCACTCCTGAAAGAAAGAATCAAGATAAGGGCGGTCACATGAACAACTGGAGAATCCTCCTCGGCGCGGCTTTCCTCATGGCCACCTCCGCGGTGGGGCCGGGCTTCCTCACCCAGACCACGGTCTTCACCCAGTCCGTGGGAGCGAGCTTCGGGTTCGTCATCCTCACCTCCATTCTCCTGGACATCGTCATCCAGCTCAACGTCTGGAGAGTGATCTGCGTCTCCGAGCTCCGGGCCCAGGACATCGCGGACCGGGTGCTCCCGGGACTGGGGAAGCTCCTCACGGCCCTGATCGTCCTCGGGGGACTGGCCTTCAACATCGGCAACGTGGGAGGCGCGGGCCTCGGGTGGAACGCGCTCTGTGGAGCTTCGGTGGAGACGGGCGCGGTGGTCTCCGCGGTCCTCTCCATCGGCCTCTTCCTGCTCCGGGACTCGAAGAAGGTGATGGACGTCTCGACCCAGGTCATGGGAGTGCTCATGATCCTCCTCATCCTCTACGTGGCCATCACCTCCCACCCGCCGGTGGGGGACGCCGTCGTCCGGACGGTGCTCCCGGCGAAGCTCGACCTCATCGCCATCATGACCCTGGTCGGCGGTACGGTGGGTGGGTACATCACCTTCGCCGGCGCCCATCGCCTCCTGGACTCGGGGATCAAGGGCGAGGGCCACGTGGCGGAGGTCTCGCGGAGTGCGGTGTTCGGAGTGAGCGTCGCTTCGGTCATCCGGGTCCTGCTCTTCATCGCGTCCCTCGGGATCGTGAGCCAGGGCTTGGCCCTCGACGCCTCCAACCCACCGGCCTCCGTGTTCCAGCACGCGGCCGGAGACCTGGGCCACCGGATGTTCGGCCTCCTCATGATCTTCGCGGCGGTGACCTCCATCATCGGCTCGGCCTACACCTCCGTCTCCTTCCTGAAGACCTTCGGCCCCGCCATCGCCCAGAACGAAAACCGGCTCATCATCTCCTTCATCACCGTCTCCACCGTCGTCTTCGTCACCATCGGCAAGCCGGTGAACCTCCTCATCCTGGCCGGTGCCATGAACGGCGTGATCCTGCCGCTCACGCTGGCGATGGTCCTCGCCGCCGCCCGGAAGAGCTCCATCGTGGGAACCTACCGGCATCCGAGCTGGCTCCTGGCCCTGGGTTGGTTGGCCTTCCTCCTGATGTCGTGGATGAGCCTCCACACTCTGTGGGCCTACCTCGGCGGCTGAAGGTTCCTTGAACCGAAATCTCAATGTTGTCTTAAGTTCCGGGTGTCAAAACTTTGTGCTTAAATTTTCTCTCCACGAATTTCAAAGAGGAAATCATGAAGTACCTTCTGCTCGTCGCCTCCCTCATCTCCATCACGGCCTTCGCCAACCTGGACAACGGCGACACCCCGAAGATGCTCTACAACGACGTCTCGGTGATGGAGCTCAAGTCCGCGACGGTCGAATCCCGGATCCGCAACGGCTACTTCAAAGGTGTCCTCACCCTCAAGCTGATCGTGGAAGGAAACGTCTGCGGGAACCCGGCGGCGAGCCTCGGGAAGCTCTACGACTGGAGGGACGAGGGCCGGGAGATCAAGCTCCTCACGGGAACTCAACTCCCGGGCCCGGATTTTTGTACCGAGCAGTCCATCCCGGTGGAGATCCCGGTGAAGGAACGTCTCATGCTCCAGCGGGGCGGGAAGCACGTCTTCTACCTCCGCGTCCTGGACAAGATGAAGACCATCACCGTCTCGGACAACTACCCGAACCTCCAGGTCACCATCAACTAGACCCCTCGGAGTTAGGGTTTCCCGGGGGCCTTCACCGTTCATATTCTTAGCGGCTTACGGTTGTTCGTGTAAAGGTTTTGATCACCCGGGCTTGTAAGTTTAACCCGAGGGCTTTTAGAAGATTTTAAAACTGTCATGATGAGCGAAGAGTTGGTTACTAACCCTTACTATTCTTCAAGGATGTACCTATGTGCAAGCTGCTCCTCACTGGCCTGGTGTTTTCTCTAGGAATCACGCTTACCGTTAGTGCCTCCGAGATCAGGGTTCGGAGGACTACCAGCTACGCTGCAGACCATAGCGTCCGGATCACAACGAGCTACAGCGCTGACATCTCCGTTAGAGAAACAACTTCCTACAGCGCTGATGTTTCCGTTCGTGGCACGAAGGATCTTGTGATCGCAGCTGCGGCCTGCCCACAGATCCGGAGATGAACCGGGGATCCAGATCCGTCTGGCTCAATTAGAAGATGAGTAAACCCACGCTCACCACGAAGCCGAGGAGATCCGCGGGCCGCGGCTCGGAGGTGGTGAGGACCACCGGCGCCTCACCCTTCGTCCCGATGAGCCGCTCCTTCTCGAAGCGCTGGTAGGTCCCGGTGAGTTCCACGTACCCGGTCCCGCCGTACTGCGTGGGGAACATCCTCCCCACCCCGAGGCCGTAGACCGGGCCATCGTACTGGAGCCGCCTCACGGACCGATCCCGGAACTGGACCGGATCTTCGTCGGGGTAGAACACCGTGGGCGCGCGGCCGTAGAAGACGCGGATGAAGTCCACGCCGGAGCGGAACCGCAGGCCCAGGGTGAAGAGCGAATCCCAGACCAGGTAGTCGCGGATCCGGTTGAACTTCACGATCGAGCTCCACTCCACCGCCCACTTGTCATCCAGGTAGTAGCCGAGGTCCGTCTTGAAGTTCAGTCCCATCCCGAAGGCCTCGCGGTACTTCCCCGAGGTGAAGTAGGAGGTGTTGAGCCCTCCCCCCGCCAGAAGATGGAGCCCCTTGGTCCACTTCCCGGGCGTGAACTCCTTCCCCGCGTGGACCGCGGGACAGGCGCAGAAGACGAGGAGGAGCAGGAGGATTCTAGAATTCATACACCGCCAGGATCCCCGCGCTCCTGCGGCCGACGATGGGCATGGCCACCACCGGCGTTTCCTTGGAGAACACCGGCAAGAGGGAGAGCGGGTTGATGAGGTAGGCGAGGCCGTGGGCGAAGAAGTTGTTCGTCCGGTGGAGGTAGCGGCTCAGGCGCTCGATGCCGATGCCGGCGACGGTTCCGAAGACGGGGGTCTGGTAGATGTCCTGCCAGCTCGGGTTCTCCGTCACCGTCTCGATGGTGAACTCGAAGGCGAGGGAGGACATGAAGGTCCAGAAGAAGGCGTTCTTCTGCGTGTTCCCCTGCGACCGGTAGAAGAGGTAGTAGAACTGGCCCGAGAGCGTGTGCTTGAAGATGTTGTAGTCGAAGCTGTCGTTGTCGAAGCGCACGTTGGCCGGGTAGGAGGTCCAGTTGTCGAAGGAGCCGTGGTCTTCGATGAGCTCCCGCTGGGTGTAGAGGTACACGGCCCACTGGGCGGCGTAGACCAGGCCGAAGTTCAGGAAGTTCTCCTTCCGCGGGATGTGCTTCCGCACCTCCGGGATGTAGTGGGGCGGCTCCGTGGCCGCGAGGGAGAAGGAGGGGAGTGCGAGGATGAGGGCCAGGACCAGGCGGACTCGCATGGTCCTCAGTAGACGACCCGCGTGCGGATGGAGCGCTTGAGCTTCTCGATCTCCGACGCGAGCTGGTCGGCGTGGGTAGAGTGGACGTCCATCACCAGGTACCCGATCTCGTCGTCGGTGGAGAGGTACTGGCCCTCGATGTTGGCGCCGGCCTTGGAGATGATGGTGTTGATCTCTCCGAGGACCCCGGGCTCGTTCCGGTGAACGTTCATGATCCGGGAGGTACCCTTCTTGATCGGCAGATCCACGTTCGGGAAGTTCACCGCCCCGGAGGACGATCCGATCTTCAGGAACCGCCGGAAGCTCTCGGCGACCTCGAGGCCAATGGCCTTCTGGGCCTCCTCCGTGCTCCCGCCGATGTGCGGAGTGAGGATCACGTTGGGAAGACCCTGGAGGGGAGAGACGAACTTCTCCTTGTTCGACGCCGGCTCGACGGGGAAGACGTCCACCGCACAGCCCGCGATGTGCCGGGAGGCGATCGCGCTCGCCAGCGCGTCGATGACCACCACGGTCCCTCGGCTGGCGTTGATCAGGAAGCTGCCCTTCTTCATCATCGCCAGTTCCCGTGGTCCGATCATGTCCATGGTCTCGGTGACCTCCGGAACGTGGAGGGTGACGAAGTCCGACTCCCGCAGGAGTTCTTCCAGCGACGTCACCGAGCGGGCGTTCCCCAGCGGGAGCTTCTTGATGGTGTCGTAGAAGAGGACCTTGAGGCCCATGCTCTCCGCGAGGATGCTGACCTGGCTTCCGATGTGGCCGTAGCCCACGATCCCCAGGACCTTGCCTCGCACCTCTCTGGAGCCGTCGGCGGATTTGATCCATTCACCCTGGTGGGCCTTCGAATTTCTGTCCCCCAGTTGCCTGGAGAGTACGATCATCTCTGCGATGACGAGTTCTGCGACGCTTCTCGTGTTTGAATGTGGAGCATTGAAAACCGCTATCCCGTGCTTGCGGGCCAGGTTGAGATTGACCTGGTTTGTCCCGATGCAGAAGCATCCGACGGTAAGAGTCTTCTTGCAATGTTCTAGAACCTTGCCGGTGATTTCGGTCTTAGACCTGATTCCCAATGCGCAGTACTGGGGAATGAGTTTGATCAACTCCTCTTCGGAGGGAGAATGCGGCAGGAGATCAACTTTGTAACCTTCGCTTTCCAGGAATTCTTTGGCGACCGGGTGGATCCCTTCGACGAGCAAAATGGCCGGGCGGTTTGGATTATTCATTGAAAAATTCTAATGAATAATTCTCGATTTGGAATGGATTATTTAAAGATTTGTTGTCCCCTCGGGTATAAGCTTTTCAAATGAATCACGTTATCGAAGAAGCACTGATCCTGATTGGAGCATCGGTGGTCATGGTCCCGGTCTTCACCCGGCTTGGCCTGGGCTCGGTCCTCGGGTACCTCGTCGCCGGAGTCCTCGTCGGCCCCTCGGGCCTGCGGCTCATCGAAGACCAGCATAGCACGATGCACTTCGCAGAGCTCGGGGTCTCCCTGCTCCTCTTCGTCATTGGTCTTGAGATCCAACCGGGAAAGCTCTGGGCCATGCGGACGAAGCTCTTCTCCCTGGGCTTCCTCCAGGTCGCACTCTGCACCCTGTGCATCTCCCTGGTGGGACTCTGGCTCGGCTACTCCGCCCCCGCCGCCGTGGTGATCGGCTTCGGTCTCTCCCTCTCCTCCACGGCCTTCGCCATCCAGGTCCTCAAGGAAAAAAACGAGTTCAACACGGTCCACGGCCAGGGGGCGTTCTCCGTCCTCCTCGCCCAGGACCTCCTCGCCATCCCGGCCCTGGCGATCATCCCCATGTTCGCCGCCACCGGCGCCGAGGGGCCTTCCGTCCTGAAGAGTCTCCTCTTCTTCCTCTTGACCCTCGCGGGCCTCTTCCTCGTGAGCCGGTTCCTGGTGAAGCCCCTCTTCCGGATGATCGCCCGGAGCGACGCCCGGGAGATCTTCACGGCCACCTCCCTCTTCATCGTCCTGGGAGTCTCCCTGCTGATGGTG
>SXUH01000330.1 GCA_005791855.1 Bdellovibrionales bacterium | reverse complement strand
TCGACCTCGAGCTCTCGGTGGCCAACGGAGATTCCCTCGGCTGCACGCAGACCGACTACACCTGGTCGGTGTCGTCGGACAAAGGCGTGCTTCCGGCGATCACGCCAACGGTGAACACGCTCCGGCCTAAGGAGACGGGGGCCGCGATCCTCCGGATGGTCGCCCAGGGCCTGAGCGAAGACGCGTCTCCCCTTGTTCGCTTCCGGGTTACCTCACCGAACCACGTGCCTCAGGAGAAGAGCTTGTACCTCAGCGTCGACGGGACAGCTCCCCTGGTTCCCACAAGCCTCGTCGCAAGCACCTCGAAGGTATGTAGGGCGGTGGCGCTAACCTGGAACCACGATCCTGCGCTCGAGACCTTCCCCGTGCGATTCAAGGTCTACAGGAACGGTAGTTTGATCGGCGTCGCAGAGGAGGGGCTCGCGTACCAGGATGTGAACGTCCCGGTTGGCGTCCATTCGTACTCGGTCCAGGCCGTGGACTCTGTAGGGAATGCTTCGGAACTGACCGAACCGTCCTCCGTCGTCGTCCGCCTACAGTTTGGGCGGACCTGCCCTCGCTAGAGATCCCGGGCTCTTAGATCCCCCGAACACTCCCGAACAGTTTGATTACACCTTTCCATCGCCCCGCGAACTCCCGTGCTACAAAGGCGCACCACCAACCATCCTCAAAGGGAGTTTTTATGAAGTTCGCCTCTTTCGTCCTCGCAACCGTCATCCTTTCCTCTGCCGCCAACGCCGACACCGTCTTCCACGTAAGTAACGAGGACCTCTTCAAGTTACACGACAAGGGAGAGGCGGGGATCAGCGAGTTCATCAAGACCAACGGGTTCCGGTCGAAGGACAAAAACCCCCAGCAGCAACAGCAGCAGGGACAGTATCAGCAACAGCAGCAGCAACAGGCCCAGCAGCAGCCGTACTCGTACTACTACTACGACTACGCCGACGAGTCCCAGTACTGCGGCATCAAGACCAACTACGTCGGGACCTGGAGGTACTCAGAGATCATGAGCCTCGCGACCATCGCCGCCAACAAGAAGGTCGTCTCCGCCCGCTCTTCCGTCGAGGGCTTCAGCACGGCCCCGTACGCGGCGAAGGTGGACAAGGCCCTCTCTCAAAACCTCAACGACGGACGGGTGCGATGCCACCTCGTCGTCTACACCCAGGAACTGGTCCAGCCGGTGATCGGGAAGATGATCCGGAAGAAGGTCACGGATAATTCGTGCCTGAAGTCCTGCTTGGACAACGGTCTTGATAACTGCGACGTCGAATGCTCGGAAATAACAGTTGGACCGGCCGAGGCCTGTAAGAACGAAGCTCCCGCGCCCACCCTAAGCCAGGTGAGCTGTTCTCTCGAGACCTTGTAGGTTCCGATGGTTCCGGCGCGCTCTCCCGAAGGTGGAGGGTGCCGGAAACTTTTATCTTGAGTTCCTGAGTCGGAGAAAAGTCTGTAAATCTTCCATCTCTCTTTCCGATGAGGTGGTGTGAAAAACCATCTCCTGAGACTCCTGTCTCTTTTATTCTTTTTTTCCCATCCCTCCGGCGCCCTCGCCCTGAGCGGAGTCGAGTCCCTCATCTGCCATGGGAAGATCGAAAGCTTCGTCTTCACTCCGCCGAAGTCCCCGACGGCTCTCGACGAATACCTCGCAACGAAGATCGCCCTCATCGACACCATCGAAGAGCGTCTCCTCACGGCGAAGGGTAAGGAGAAGACGGGACTAGAGTTGGCCTACAAGCTCCATCGCAATCTCCTCTACACCGCCCTCCTAGGCCGGGCACCGACCCGGACGGAGACAGAAGCTCTCGAAGCTATCCACGAGATCGGGGACGGGGAGCTAGGTGCCAACGGGAGAGACGCCGAGCGTGACAATTACACTTACAATCAGATCAAGCGGAAGGTGAAGGCCCTGGCCGCCCTGAGGCTCCATCCCGACAAGGAAGAAGACTGGGCGATCAAGAAGAAGCTCCTCACCAGTGGAACGGTCGGGACGAAGAAGAGCAAGTTCAAGCCGACGCCGAAGAACGAGCTCCTCGCCCGGGTGATGGAGAACACCCTCCAGCGGGAGATGAGTCCGACCGGAATGGTGCTCGCGAGCGACGTCGGACAATTCCTCCCGGCGATCGAAGTCTACCCAGGAAAGACGGAGGCAGACTTCCACGCCTCCGAGTACAAGACCATCACCGAGGTCCAGGCCGAACACAAGGAGAAGTACTCCAAGTCGCCGTCCGGGTCGGAGATCGCAAAGGGCTTGGTGAAGGCCGTCTTCGAGTCCGATGAGGCCTTCGAGAAGCGGCTCGCGGACGCGGAGGCACTCCGGAAGAAAGACTTCGAGGAGACCCACGCCCGGCACCAGTCGATCCAGGACACGTGGGACTTCATGCTTTCCATGACCGAAGCGGACCAGGTGTCCAAGCTGACGGGAAGCCTCGTGCAGGACTACGCCAAGAAGTTCGTCGACCTGATCGTCGCGAAAGACGGAACGGCGGAGCAGAACAAGAAGGCGTGGGCCGGGTTCTTCAAGGTGATCAACGGCATGAGCCTGCTCAGGCCGGATGCGCACGAGAAAGTTCTCGCGGCGATCTTCTCACTTCTCATGAAGCAAGACTACTACGGGCTTGGAGTGACCCGGCAGGACGTGCTGGCGCTGATGAAACAAGGGCTCCGCGGCAGCGACTCGATGAAGTCCCACTACGCCACGTCTCTGCGGTCCCTCTACTCCGGAGCTTCCTACGAGACGCTCGCCGGCGGTCCCGGAACGAAAGCGGCAACCGTTGAGCTCAGAGGGCAGAGCTATCCCCTGGCCCTCCTCTCCCAGGAGATCTTCGACAGCGTGTCGCCGACGGCGAGGCTCACCAATTCTAAGGGGGAGGTGAAGGCCCGGAAGGACATCCTCCCGAACGAAATGTATAAAACCGACGGGTTTATGGACTGGGGCTTCCGGTCCCAGAAGCCCGCGGAGAAACCGTCGGCGGTGGCACAGACGAAACCCGCGCTACCGGCACCGACTCCCGCGCCGGTGGTCCCCGTGGTTGCCCCGGCCGGGGAGAAGCCAGTTGCCCAAGGAACTGAGCTTCGAGTGGGCCAGAGCGTCTACGCGAAGTTCGGAACCAAGTGGTACTCGGCCACTGTCCTCGCCCTTCAGGAGAACGGCCACCTCACCCTCCGGTACCCCAACGGTGACGTCGAGGTCGATCAGCGGCGTGACAGGATCGCCGTGCGGACCGGCTCCCGCGACGGCCTCTCGGTCGGAGACAGGGTCCTGGCGAAGTATAACGCAAAATGGTACTATGCCACCGTCTTGGGCATGCAGGAGAACGGAAGTTTCATCGTCAAGTACCCCGACGACTCCCTCGAGGAGCAGACCCGGGAGACGATCTCCGTGCGCACCGGGACGGCCGGGGGGATCGAAGTCCAGCAGAAGGTCCTCGCGAAGTACAAGGGTAAGTGGTACGACGCCACCGTGGTCGGTCTAAACCGGGATGGGAGCTACATCACCAAGTACCCGGACAATAGCCTGGAGGAGCAGACGCGGGAATCCCTCTGCCTCAAGGCGGGGACCTCCTGCGAGATCTCCGTGAACCAGAAGGTGGTCGCGAAGTACCGGAACAAGTGGTACGACGCCACCGTGGTCGGGATCCAGAGTAACGGGGACTTCGTCGCTCGCTACCCGGACGGGAGCCTCGAGGAGCAGACCAAGGATTCCCTCGGAGTAAAGACCGGGGAAGCCGGTGGCATCCAGGTTGGGAACAAGATCCTCGCGAAGTACGGCGGCAAGTGGTACGAAGCCACCGTCGCGGCGATCCATGACAACGGGAACCTCGTCGCGAGGTACCCGAACGACAGCCTCGAGGAACAGCTAGAGCAGACGATTGCGCTCCGGAGCGGAGACCGCGACGGGGTCACGGTGAACCAGAGGGTGTTTGCGAAATTCGGAGACAAGTGGTACGAAGCCAGCGTGGCGGGCTTCAAGAAAGACGGGACCGTGCTCGCGCGCTATCCGGACGGCAGCTTCGAGGAACAGGCACCGGGGACGATCGCCCTGCGGGAAGGCAGCAGCGATGGCCTCGCGGTGAACCAGAAGGTCCTCGCGAGCAAGGACTCGACGTGGTACGAGGCGACGGTCGTGGGCCTCCAGAAGAACGGGCGCTACGTCCTCAGCTTCCCGAGCGGCAATGTCTACGCGGACCGGACCTGGGACACGATCCTCACCGTCACGGGGATCCGCGACGGGATCTCGGTGGGCCAGACGGTCTACGGCAAGGTCAACGGTAAGGTCTTTCCAGCGAAGGTCATCGGCTTCGAGAAAGACGGTACCTTCGCCCTCAGCTACGAGGACGGGACCATAGCGAAGAAGGTCCCGCGAAGTGATCTTTCCCTCGAAGCTCCCCTGACCTTCGAGCAGTCCGTCCAGAGAGCGCTGGCGACCCCGGAGGGCCAGAAGATCATCCAGGGAGACTTCTCGGTCGGGAAGAAGGCCTACAGTGAGAACGGAACCCTTCGGACCGTCGTCGCCGTTTCGACCAGTGGTCTCGTCCGTGTGAAGAACGGAATCATCGGCCAGTTCACACTCAACGGTTCGGAGCTCGTCCACTCGTCGAGCCTCTTTAGCCTCGAGGGCATGGACGTTAAGCACGGCATCGCCGTCGGGGACCGAGTGATCACTGGTTCGGGAGAGGAGTTCACCGTGATGGGGATGCGGGCCGACGGATCCTTCCTCCTGAAGGGGAAGACGAAGCTGAAGCTCAACAAGTGGGTCGTGGAGAGCGGAGCGAACCTCAAGCGCCCCTGACCGGCTTCAGCGCAGATGGGCGGACGATCTCCAGGCGAAGCTTCGGACGGCTGAAACTAACCGCGGTCCGGGCGTTCGCCCGGAGAGAGACTCGGGTTAGAGCATCTTCTTGATCAGCTCGGAAAGGTAGTCCTTGAACCCGTCGATCCTGGGCGAGTCTGGCCTGTAGCAGAAGTAGAACTCGTGTCGGCCGAAGCGGCCCTCGCAGAGGCCCGTGTGCTCGATGGTTTGAAGCATCCTCCCTCTCGAAGCTTGCTTCTCGTACACCCTGGTCGGGAGGATGGTGATCCCCAGGCCCTGGGCCGCGAACTCGGCGCACACTTCGAAGCTCGAGAGCGAGAGGATGTGGCGATCCCTGAACCGGCTCTGGCCAATCCACGTTCGCAGGCTCTTTCCGTCGACGTCTGCGGCGTCGGGGACGGTGATGACGGGGGCCTTGTCAGTGATCTGGCCTCCGAGGCCGTAGAACGAGTAGGTGTCTTCGTAGAGCAGGGTCCTGCTCACGTCGTCCGCGTGGATCGGGCCCACGGCCAGCGCTGCGTCCAGCTTCCCGTCGGAGACGTCTTTGATCAGCTCCCGGGACCTCCGGGTGATTAGTGAAAGCTCGATCCCGGGATGGAGGTGCTCCAGGGCGAGGGTGAGCTTCGGCCAGAGATAGACGGCGATGCTCTCGTACGTGCCGAGGACCATCTTCCCCGGGACGTGCAGGCCCTTTCGCGAAAAGACGTCGTCCTCCGTCTGGGTCAGGTGATCCCGGGCCTTGAGCATTTCAGCAGCGATGAGCTTCCCGGTTGGGTTTAACTTCACGCCCTTGCTCGTGCGAATGAGTAACTGAGCTCCGAGCTGCTCCTCGAGCGTCTTCACGGCGTAGGAGACCGTCGGCTGTGTTAGGTGGAGCTCTTCGGCCGCGCGGGAGATCGAGCCACATTCCGCGACCTTTAGAAAAATCCAGACCTTCTCGGTGTGCTCGAGTAAGACGTGCATGGGACGAGTATAGAAAATTTCTCTGGGTCATTCTAGAAATTACCCATTTTCTAAATCAAATTTTGAGGAGCTTAATGTCTCTTGGGGATAATAATAGAGGGCGCCCCGGAGATGGCATCTGAGTATCTCAGTTACTCGGTGGCGCCCCTCGCAAGGAGGGTAAGATGAAAAATATTAAGGACTTTCTGCTGCCGGCTGCTCTGACCATGGGTCTGCTCACCGCAGTTTCCTGCGGAAATGACAACGACGACGACGACCCAGTCTCCGGAGTACCGCAGGAGGAGCAGGAGGCCGGGGCCCGGGCTTTCACGGTGACGATCCAAAACGTTTCTCAACCGGGACTTCTGAATTCCGACGTGGCACAGGGAGCCGTTCCGCTCTCACCAGGGGCCTGGGCCGTGTTCGAGGGAATGGAGAACCCCGCGTTCACACCGGGGGAGCGAGCTGACGTCGGAACCGAACGGATCGCTGAAGACGGACAGGTCGAACCGCCCATGGGCTTCGAGACGACCCTCCTCGGAGCGGCGAAGTCCAGCGGCACCTTTTCGGCGCCGGGAGGACCGGCACCGTCACCGGCGATCATGCCGGGGGAGTCCGCGACCTTCACCTTCACCGCAGCTCCGGGAGACCGGCTCACGTTCGAAACCATGTTCGTCCCGTCGAACGACTGGTTCTACGGAGACAACGGCAAGGGGATCGCACTCTTCGATGAGGGCAATAACCCGACCAGTGGTGACGTCACGGGCCTCGTCTATCTCTGGGACGCGGGGACCGAAGTGTCGGAGAAGCCCGGGATGGGTGAGTACCAGGCCCCGCGGCAACCGCAGGGAGCAACGGACGTGGGACCCGAGGAGAAGCGGTCGATCCAGTTAGTGCAGAACCGGTTCCGGGGCTGGAGGGTTCCGGAGAACTCCCAGGTCTTGAAGGTGACGATCACGCCGCAGTGAGAGTCCTCACATTTTTTTCGTAGGCAGGCGGAGTCCTTCCTGTATAATCTGCAGAAAGGACTCCGATGAAAGTCTTCATGGTGTTGCTGTTCCTCTCACTGAATGCGTATCCGATGAAACCAATCTACTCAACCGACCGCCTCGAGGCCATGTTCCAGAATCCGAAGGAAGACCTCGCGGCCGCCGAGTACCTCTTGTCCCACACCAAGCACCACCATCCCTTCAACCTGGTCCTCGCCGCGCAGGCGCTGTTCAACCATGGTCGCCGGGAACAGGGGGCGTTCGTCTTCTACCTCTTCCAGCTGCGGATCAACCCGTGGGTGACCGCGGGCAAAGACTCCGGGATGAGCTCCCTCGTCGGTGCCCTCAAGCAATCCGTCGGGAGTCAGGTTCACTCGTGGATCGGGAGCGACCCGGAGGCCTGGCAGGAGCTCGCACTCAAGGCCCAGGCCGCGGAGAAGAAGCTGCCGCTCGCCGAACAACTCCCCCCCGGGATGACGAAGGAGAAGTGGCTGGCGCTCAACGAAGAACTCCGGAGCAAGAGCTCGAAGGAGCTCGCTGAGACGTTTCGGTCGCTCCTGAAGGAAGGGAAGGATGCGTTCTTGAAGCAGCGGAGAGCGAACAAGCTTCACGTGGGCCCCTGGATCGACCCGGGGCCTCCGATTCCCATAGGGTGGCTCTGATCCGAGGACTTAGAATCTCCACCGGAGACCGAGGTTCCCGACGTTGGACCAGTTACCCCTCATGCCCGTTTTGACGTCGAGGACGACGCCGAGGTCGCTCGTGAGGTTTAGGCTGATCCTAGGCCCGAGGTAGGCGACGGATTCTCTCCGCACCCGGACTCCGGAGACTTCGTAGTTAGTGTCTATCTGCGATGTGTACTTACTCATGCTCATGATCCCACCGGTCGCCGCGAGCTCGATGAGTTCGTAGCCGAAGAGGTTTATGTGGATCGGCGCCACCGCCACGCCGAGCATGCCTTCGAAGCCTTTCCCGTCGTCATACCTACTCTCGCCGGAGTTGCTGTTCTCCCAGCCGTTCCGATAGAGGATTCCGGCTTCGGCTGACACGAACTTATTGAACCGGTAGGCGCCGAGGACGCCGAGGCCTTTCTGGTTCCCACTGCCCTCATTAGAATATTCCCCCCTCTCATCGATCGGCACGGTGATCCAGGAATTATAAAGTCCCAGCTCCCAGGTCTTCAGGGCCGATTTTTCATTCTGCCCTTGGGGAAGGGGTGCCTGGATCGCAGGAGATGGAGCAGGAGCCGGCGGACTTGCCGGAGGGGTTGTTTGAGGAGCTGGCGCACTGTTCACAGTCGGGGCCGTGGCTCCCGGGGTCTTCTGGAAATAGAAATTATAGATATCCTGGGCCCGGCTTTCGGTGGGAATCAGAAGACTACAGATCGCGAAGATGAGGATGAGAAAAAGAAAACGCACAGAAACTCCTTTCGTTGTTATTGTCATCTTCTTTACACAACTCATGCCAATTATGGTCATTCCTATCCCTAAGAAATCATTAGTCTTGTGGACTCTTGTACTGCCACATTCGCCAGCTGACCTGACAGATTTGTCATGGCTCATTTCGCATCTCCTCAAGGTAACGAAAGAGCGTTCTCTGGTTCACGCCGAGGAGGTCGGCCGCGTTCTTTCGGTTCCCGTCGGAGATCGAAAGCGCCGCTTTCACCTTCTGGCTCTGGAAATTCTTAACCGCCTGATCGAGGTTCTTCGCCCCGAGCCAGTTCGTCTCCACCTTCGGACTCTTCGGCCCGAGGAAGTCTCGGATAGTGATCTCTTCGCTCTGGGAGAGGAAAGATGCCCGCTTGAGGGCACTCAGGAGTTCGCGGACGTTTCCGGTCCAGCGCTGGGACTGGAGCCACTGCCAGGTCTCCCGGGAGATCCTCTTCTCAACCTTGTTTTCCTTTAGGAACTGCTGGCCGATGAGCACGATGTCTACCGGGCGCTCGCGCAGGGGCGGGATCTCGAGGGTCAGCTCCGCCAGGCGGTAGTAGAGGTCCTCGCGGAAGGTTCCCTTCTTCACCTGCGAGTCGAGCGTCTTGTGGGTCGCCGAGAGCACCCGGACGTTCACGGCGATGGGCTTGTTGGTGCCGATGGGTTCGACCACGCGTTCCTGGAGGACCCGCAGGAGTTTCCCTTGGACGTGGAGGGGGAGGTCTGCGACTTCGTCGAGGAAGATGGTCCCGCCCTGGGCGAGGAGGAACTTTCCGGTCTGGTCGGCGACGGCTCCGGTGAAGCTCCCGCGCTTGTGTCCGAAGAGGATGCTTTCGATGAGGTTCTCCGGTATGGCGCCGCAGTTGACGGCGACGAACGGGCCATTCTTGTACGGACTCTGCTCGTGGATCCACTTGGCGAGGACCTCCTTTCCCACGCCGGTCTCGCCCTCGACCAGGACGGAGAGGTCGGAGGGAGTGATGCGCTCGGCGAGGAGGGAGAGGTCCTGGAGCTTCGGGGACTGGGTGAGGAAGGGGCCGGTGTCCCGGGAGAGGCGCGAGTGCTTGAGTTGTTCTTCGAGCTTCTGCTCCTTCAGGTACGCCGAGACGAACTGGGCCGCGAAGGGAGCGAGGTGGGTAGCGAGCGGAGACTTGATGTTCTTTTCAAACTGCGGGAGCGCCGAGCCGACGATGATGGCTCCCACCGCTTCGTTCCTCCAGGTGAGGGGCCAGGCCGCGACGGAGAGGAAGCCCGTGCCGATGAGACTGTGGTTCCTTTCGAACCGGGAGCCGATGACGTTCGGGACGATCACGCTCTTCCGGCTGGAGAGAGTTTCGGCGAGCAGCGACTCGGTCAACCACGGCGCCGAGGGATCCGTGCCCTGGTGGGCGATGACCTCGAAGCTGCCGTTCAGGGTCTTCGCGATGATGAGCCCCCGGTCGAAGTTCCCGCTCTTCACGACGTGCCGGAGGACGATGGGCGGGATGGCCTGATCCGAACCGGCTTGGGTGATCTCGTCGAGGGCACCGCCGATCTCCGCCGAACCGTCGACGTCGGCTGGTGCGGCGTCGGCGCAGCTCGCGGGGAGGGGAACGATCGTCAGGTCTTCGAGCTCGAACCGCGAGAGGAATGGGAGGTCGAGGGTGGCGCGGTTCTTTCCTCTGAGCGGAACCACGGAGATCCCGTGGGCCGAGGGAGACACCACGGCGTAGTCTTCTGCGCGGGAGAGGCCCGGGAGTCTCTGGCCCGAGGAGGACTTCCCGCCGATGGCCATGATGTTCGTGACGTCGATGAGCTGCGCCTCGGATCTGGTGAGGACCAGGAGTTTCATAGAGCACCTACCCGGACCACGCTCGTGGCCTTCTCCTTCACCCGGACTTCACCGTTGATGGGGGTGTACCCGTTCCGGAGCATCTGGATCCGATGGAGGCCGGACTCCGTCTTCCATTTCGAAAGCAGCTTCGCCGGGATCTCCGTTCCGTCGACCACGACTCGCACGTCTTCCGGAACCTCGAACTTGATGTAGCCAAAACCCGAACTGGAGGCGTCGGTCCGCAGTGGCTTCGGAGTGGGTTTGGTCGCAGGGGGAGTCATCGACCGGACGGCGGCGACCGCCGGCGGGCTAGCTTGCCTCCTCACCTCAGGAGTGGGGGCGGGATACTCGGAAAGGAAGTAGCTCGCCGGGAGGAGCAGGAGGAGGAGGCAGGCGGCGGACCAGAGTTTCCTCTTCTTCTCCGATTCTTCCGGGGCTTCGAAGTTCATGAGTGCGGGGAGCTCGGTCGAGTCGGGGAAGAGCATCCGGAGGCTATTGAGAGCCGTGAGTTTGTGGGCGAAGGACTCGGGAGCCCCGCAGGCCTTGACGAGGACGTCGTGCTTCTGGACCAGGGCTTCGGTCACCGCGGTCGGGTCCACTGGGGTGGAGACGAGGCCAGGGAGCTGGGCATAGATGCCTGAAGCCACGAGTTCGTGCATGATCTCCGCGTGAACGTGGAGGG
>SXUH01000329.1 GCA_005791855.1 Bdellovibrionales bacterium | reverse complement strand
CCGGCGGTTCCGGGAGCACTCCACCTCGCCCCGCGGGGCGAAGTTCTTCCGCTCCGGGGCGCCGGTGAAGATCCTCTACCGGAAGGAGTGCGAGAACCGGTCCGAGGCGTCCCGGCTCGAGGCGAGGGTGAAGAAGCTCACCCGGCCCCAGAAGCTCAAACTGATCAAAACAAAGGTCCTGAGCGCATGATCAAAGCCACCTGTGCCCTCGTCCTCAAGGCCGCCGGCTGGAAGTTCAAGAGCGAGCTCCCGGCGGAGCTCAAGTCCTTCATCTTCCTCGGCGCGCCCCACACGTCCAACTACGACTTCCTCCCGGCGATGGCCATGGCCTTCCTCCTCCGGAGGAACGCCCGGTACGTGATCAAGAGCGACTGGATGAAGTTCCCGCTGAACCTCCTCATGAAGCCCACCGGCGCCATCGGCGTCGACCGGGATCGGATCAAGAAAGAGGGGAAGAGCAGCTCGACCGATGCCATGGCGAGGCTCTTCGAGACCCACAGAGAACTCGTGCTGATGATCTCCCCGGAGGGGACGCGGAAGCCCAACCCGAGCTGGAAGACGGGCTTCTACTACATCGCCGTGAAGGCGAAGGTCCCCATCGTCCTCGCCTACGCCGACTACAAGGAGAAGGAAGCGGGGATCGGGGCCATCATCTACCCGTCGGACTTCGAGAAGGACATGAGGGCCATCATGGAGTTCTACCGCAACGTCAGCGGCAAGGCGCCGGAGAACTTCCGGCTGGACGAGAAGTTCAGCTAGGCCCTGTGTAAAAACTTCATCCCCGGGCCTAAGATTCGCGGACCGGCGCTCAACGGTTTTGACTTCTCCCCGCGGGCTTCATAAGAGCAGAGCTTCACCCAATCAAGTTCGAAGAAAGGAGCTCTCCATGAAATTGCTAGTCGTCGCCCTGCTCGTGTCTCTCAACTCCCACGCCGTGGAGGTCCGGAACTGTCCGTCGAAGCTCGGAGTGGCCTTCACCAACATCCGGGTCACCGTGACCCTCCAGAACATCGTGACGAGCCTCACCCAGTTCGGCTCTCTGGAAACCGAAGAGCTCAAGGCCCTCGAGGCCACCTACAAGAACCTCGCGAAGAACCCAACCGTCGCCAACAACTACAAGATCGTCGCCGCGAAGAACGGCCAGTGCCGGTACGCCTCGGTCCTCTCTCGCGCCGGTGGCTCCGAGGACTACGTCACCATCTACTCCAAGGGCGGGAAGGACATCTTCATGGTCCAGAACAACATTGGCCCGAGAGGAATCGCCGTGCGCGCCTACGCCCAGATTGAAAGCCTGAACCCCGGCTACGTCAAGGTCTCCACCCGGTACCCGGGCATCGCCCTGGCCATCCCACGCTACCCGTACACCGACTACGAAGCCGGTGGAGCTCTCGAGTTCGTCGGCGGCACTGAGAAGTTCTCCGTCCTCGCCAAGTAATCCCTGACTTTACCTAGAGGTCATTCGAGAAGATCCTCGGATGGCCTCTACCTAAAATCACATAGATCAGTACCCTCCAAGAGCACTTCAGTGTGCTTTTTACTCAATGTTTTAAAGGGTTTGTCATCCTCTGGAACAGAGTGTAAATTCCCCCTCATGGACAAGATCGACCCTCGGGAGCTGCCCATCACGGCGTGGCTACCGACCACAGTAAAAGAAGCGAAGAAGCGCGGCTGGGACGAGCTGGATGTGGTTCTCATCACCGGCGACGCGTACGTGGATCACCCGGCCTTCGGGGCGGCGGTGATGGGGCGGATCTTCGAATCCCTGGGCCACAAGGTCGCGATCATCGCGCAGCCGAACTGGCAGGACGACCTGCGGGACTTCAAGAAATTCGGAAAGCCGAGGTACTTCTTCGGCGTGACCTCCGGGAACATGGACTCCATGGTCAACAAGTACACCGCGGGGAAACGGCTGCGGTCGACGGACGCCTACACGCCCGGCGGGTCGCCGGACTTCAGGCCCGACTACGCGGCCACGGTCTACTCGCAGATCCTCAAGAAACTCTACCCGGACACGCCGGTGCTCCTGGGCGGGATCGAAGCTTCCCTCCGGCGGGTGACCCACTACGACTTCTGGCAGGACAAGCTCCTGCCGAACATCCTCACGAGCTCCGGCGCGGACCTCCTCGTCTACGGGATGGGGGAGCAGCCCATCCGCGACGTCATCAAGTACCTCGAGCGGGGAGCCCCGTTCTCGTCGCTCCGGACCATCCCCCAGACGGCCTTCCTCCTGGACGCCGCCGAGGAGCTGCCGAAGAACAAGCAGTGGGAGACCTTCGAGCTCACCTCCCACGAGGAGTGCCTCGCCGACAAGAAGGCCTACTCGAAGAACTTCATGCACGTGGAGGTCGAGTCCAACAAGCAGTACGCCAAGCGCCTGACCCAGAAGGTCCAGGGGAAGACCCTGGTGATCAACCCTCCGTACCAGACCATGACGGAGAAGGAGATCGACGCCTCCTTCGACCTGCCGTACACGCGGCTCCCGCACCCCAAGTACAAGGACCGCGGGCCCATCGCGGCCTTCGAGATGATCAAGTTCTCCATCAACACCCACCGCGGGTGCTTCGGCGGCTGCAGCTTCTGCACCATCTCCGCCCACCAGGGGAAGATGATCGCCTCCCGCTCGAAGAAGTCCATCCTGAAGGAGCTCGACGAGATCGTGCGGATGCCGGACTACAAGGGCTACATCTCCGACCTCGGGGGCCCCTCGGCCAACATGTACCAGATGAAGGGCATCGACCAGGACGTCTGCGACAGGTGCGCGGCCCCCTCCTGCGTCTTCCCGCAGGTGTGCAAGAACCTCGACACGAATCCGCAGAAGATGACCGAGCTCTACCAGGAGGTCTCGAAGCACCCCCGGGTGAAGAAGGCCTTCGTGAGCTCGGGCCTGCGCTACGACCTGATGTTCGACCCGCGGTCCACGCACCCGAAGGAAGACGAGCGCTACGTCGAGCAGCTCATCACCCACCACGTCTCCGGCCGGCTCAAGGTCGCCCCGGAGCACACGGAGGACGAGGTGCTGAAGGTGATGCGCAAGCCGAGCTTCGAGTACTTCCACAAGTTCAAGACCCGCTTCGAGGAAGTCTCCCGGCGGAAGGGGATCAAGCAGGAGATCATCCCGTACTTCATCTCCAGCCACCCCGGGTGCACGCCGGAGGACATGGCCAAGCTCGCGGCCAAGACGAAGGCCCTCGGGTACAAGCTCGAGCAGATCCAGGACTTCACCCCGACCCCCATGACCGTCGCCACGGAGATCTACTACTCCGGCTACCACCCGTACACGCTGAAGAAGGTCGAGACGGCGATCAGCCTCGACGACAAGACCCGGCAGCGGACCTTCTTCTTCTGGTACAAGCCGGAGAACAAGCTCTTCATCAAGAACTACCTCTCGAAGGCGAAGATGTTCGACGTGATGAGGGAGCTGTTCGGGTAGGGCGGGGGTCCGACGGGCCTCTCCCCGGCACCGGACCCGGCTACCAAGTCGAGCGAGTGCCAACCCTTCGTGGCAGTGATGCGAACTGCGATCCATTCCTCTCCGACTAATAGCAAGGAGTTAGCTGCCTAAGGTAAATCCTCAGCGATTCATCCCTCTCGGAGAAGGGTTCGAGCTTATAATTCAATCGTCACAAACCATCAACTAAAGGACGTTTATGAAAAGTTTG
>SXUH01000039.1 GCA_005791855.1 Bdellovibrionales bacterium | reverse complement strand
TCCTCGCTGCCCTCGAGGGCCAGGGCGTCTGGGTGAAGCTCGGGATGGAGGCGTACTACTCGCTGGGCTCCGCCGCGATCACGGAGGCGAAGGCGCGGGGGTTCAAGGTCTTCCTGGACCTGAAGCTCCACGACATCCCCAACACCGTCGCCCGGTCGCTCAAGGTCCTGGCCAACCTCCAGGTCGACATGATCAACGTCCACGCGGCGGGCGGATCGGAGATGCTGAAGCGGGCGAGCGGAACGCTCAAGGAGCTCGCGGCACCCCCGCTCCTCATCGCCGTGACCCAGCTCACGAGCACCACCCAGCGGCAGCTAAACGAGGAGCAGCGGATCCCCGGCGACGTGCTGGAGAGTGTGTCCCACTTCGCGAAGCTCGCCCGGGAGTGCGGCTGCGACGGGGTCGTCTCCTCCCCGCTCGAGGTCCAGGCGGTGAAGCTCATCTGCGGATCGAGGTTCCTCACCGTCACGCCGGGGATCAGGCCCCGCGGCTCCGAGAGCCAGGACCAGCATCGAATCACCACACCTCTCGAGGCCCTCCGCCTCGGCTCGGACTTCATGGTCATCGGCAGGCCGGTCACCGAAGCCCCGGACCCGCGGAAGGCCCTCGCCGACATCCTCCAGGGAGAATAGCCTTGAACCAGTCACAGAAAGTCGCGTCCCTCCTCCTCAAAGAAAAAGCCGTCTTCCTCCGTCCGGAGGATCCGTTCACCTGGACCTCCGGGATCAAGTCCCCGGTCTACTGCGATAACCGGCTCCTCATCTCCTCCGTGGAGGCGCGGGAGTTCATCGTCGAGGCTTTCTGCGAGAACCTGCGTCCCCGGAAGCTCGACCTCGTCGCGGGGACGGCCACCGCCGGGATCCCCTGGGCGGCCTGGATCGCCATGGAACTCGAGCTCCCGCTGGTCTACGTGCGGAGCTCGGACAAGGGCCACGGTCGCCAGAACTCCATCGAAGGGAGAACCGCTCCGGGCCAGCGGACCGTTCTGATCGAAGACCTCATCTCCACGGGGAAGAGCTCCATCGAAGCCGCGCGCAAGCTCCAGGAGGCGCAGGTGGAGGTCGCGTCGGTGATGAGCATCTTCAGCTACGACTTCCAGATCGCCCGGGACACCTTCCAGAAGGCGAACCTCCCCCACAGCTCACTTTCTACCTTTGAAGTCCTGGCCAATGTGGCCTATGATAGCAGGATGCTTGATGGGAACGCACTCGGCGAAGTGCTCCAGTGGCGAAAGGGTGTGGCGCTGACATGAGTAACCTGGCTTACAAGAATAAGAAACTCCATTTCTCGAACCTCGACCTCTCGAAGGTCGCGCGGGACTACAAGACTCCGTTCTACCTCTACTCGGAAGATGTCCTCGTGGAGAACTATACGACCTTCTACCAGGGAGCGAAGGCCGCCGGGCTCCGGAAGCCGCTGGTGTGCTTCGCCCTGAAGTCCAACCCGAACCGGGAGCTCCTCCGGACCCTCGCCAAGCTCGACTCCGGCGCCGACATCGTCTCCGGCGGCGAACTCCGCCGGGCCCTCGAGGCCGGCATCCCCGCCGAGAAGATCGTCTTCTCCGGCGTGGGGAAGACAGAGGAGGAGATCACCTACGCCCTGGGGGTGTCGAAGAAGGGCATCTACTCCTTCAACGTCGAATCCCTCGAGGAGCTCGAGCTCATCAACCGGTGCGCGAAGAAGCTGGGGAAGCTAGCCCGGATCTGCTTCCGCCTCAACCCGGTGGTCGAGGCCCTCACCCACAAGCACATCTCCACCGGGAACAAGACCCACAAGTTCGGGCTCCTCGAGAAGGACATCCTCGCCTCGCTCCGGCAGAAGAGGCTCTGGAGCCACAGCGAGCTCGTGGGCCTCTCGATCCACATCGGAAGCCAGCTCCTGGATCTGCGGGCCACGAAGAAGGCCATCGCCGTCCTGAGCTCCGTGGCGCTGAAGACGAAGCTCCCGCTGGAGTTCCTCGACGTCGGCGGGGGCCTCGGCGTGGACTACCACCCGGACGAGACCCGGAAGCTCCCGACCATCGAAGAGTACATGGGCATCGTCGCGGGCACCCTCGAGAAGGAGTTCTACGCGAAGACTGAACACAGGCCCCGGGTCGTCTTCGAACCCGGGAGGCGGATCATCGCCAAGGCGGGGATCTTCGTGATGAAGGTCCTCCGGAACAAGGTCTCGGAGAAGAACCTCTTCGTGATCGTCGACGGCGGCATGAACGACTTCATGCGCCCCTCCCTCTACGAAGCCTACCACGGCCTCGTCCCCGTGAAGGAGAGCAGGGCCACGAAGCTCAGCCACGTGGTCGGGCCCATCTGCGAGACCTCCGACTGCTTCGGCTCCAACCGGCTCATGCCACCGCTCAAGAGCGGAGACCTCCTCGTCCTGAAGGACGCCGGCGCCTACGGCTACAGCATGGGATCGAACTACAACCTGCGGGGAAGACCGCTGGAACTCCTGATCAAGAAAGACAAGCGGATCAAGGTGATCAACAAGGCACAGCCGTACGAAGAACTCCTGTAGAAAAGAAAGGGGCCCGAGGGCCCCTTCTTACTTGCTCTAGTTCTTAAGCTTGATGGTCCTGCTGGCTTCGAGTTCTCCGTCGAACTGGCCCTTGTTCAGGATCGGTCCTTCGAACTTCACGAAGACCTTCGGCGTGAGGCTGTACTTCCCGTCCCAGATCTGGGAGAGGCCTAGGTCGTTCAGGTCGATCTGGACCTGGGACCCGCTGAGGACCACCTGGGCGGCGGTGA
>SXUH01000328.1 GCA_005791855.1 Bdellovibrionales bacterium | reverse complement strand
TGGCCACCGCTTCGTAGTCCGCGGGGTCGGTGACGATGTTCACCCAGTTCATGTTCTTCGCGGCCGCGCGGATCATGTTCGGGCCACCGATGTCGATGTTCTCGATCATCTCCGACCGGGAGACGTCCGGGTCCTTGATCACTTCCTTGAACGGATAGAGGTTGCAGATGACGAGGTCGATGGGCCTGATCCCGAGGGCGATGGACTCCCGGATGTCCTGCTCGTGGTCCCGGCGGTAAAGGAGGGCCGATCCCACCTGGAAGGAGATGCTCTTCATCCGACCGCCGAAGGCTTCGGGGTTGCCGGTGACCTCCTGGATCGGGATCACGCTGACGCCCATCTCCTGGAGGTACTTGGCGGTCCCCCCGGTGGAGACGATCTCCACTCCGTGCTCCTTGAGCACCGGAACGATGACGTCGAGGTTTGACTTGTCCGAGACGCTGATCAGGGCGCGGCGGGGCATGATTCTTTGCATATGGTTCTCCGGTTAAGCGAGTCCGTTTCTAAAGAGTGTTCGAATCTTCCCCACGTTCTCCTCCGCCGCCACGTTGATGGGATGGAGGAAGGTCTGGGTTGCGACCTCCGGGTGAGGCATGAGACCGAAGATCCTTCCGTCCGCGCTGAGGACTCCGGCGGTCCGGTCGAAGGACCCGTTGATGTCTTCGTCGTAGCGAAGGGGGGCGAACGGAAGTGCGCGGGAACTCTCCTTCACCACCCGCCCTTCCCGGTGGCGAACCGGGAGGAACAAAGATCCGGAAAGGCCCTGGAACCACGCAGACCTACCGGATGCCTCCGGCGCGATGGAGAGCCGGGCCCACTTGTTCATGAACCGCTCGTGGTCATTCTCCGCCAGGGTGAAGCTCCTCTGCCCTCCGAGGTCGAAGGCCCCGAGCTGTGCCAGCACCTGGAAGCCGTTGCAGATCCCGAGCACCCGACCGTCGCGGTTCAGGAACTCGGAGAGCTCGGTGGCGAGGGCGTCCCGGAGCTTCTCGGCCAGGATCTTCCCGGAGCGGAGCTCGTCTCCGAAGCTGAAGCCCCCGGGGAGGGCCAGGAGCTGGTAGGCCTTGAGGAGGTCGGGCCTTCGCAAGAGCTCGTTCACGTGCTTCCGGTGGACCTCTCCGCCGGCCTGGGCGAAGGCGCTCACCAGTTCGTTTTCGCTGTTGATACCGTCCCCCATCAGGACGAGGACTTTTCTCATACGTTCCTCCAGCTCGCGGCGAGCTTCTTCATAGAAAGAGTTTCCGCTCCGACGCGGATGGCGCCGGAGTCGTTCACGGGGCCCAGGTACTCGAGCTCCGAAGGATCGAAGCTCTTCTCGAAGAGCTCTATCTTCGTCCCGTCCACGCTCACGACGAAATGTCCCGGGAGCTCGGAGAAGAGGTACGCCGTCTCATCGAAGGCCGCGTCCACGGTCAGGTCGATCCCGCCGCTTGCGAGCAGCAGGGTTTCGAACAGTGCCACGAGGAACCCGCCTTCGGCCACGTCGTGCAGAGAGGCGACGAGCCCGGCCGCCGTCGCCCGGTGGATCCGCTGGTAGAAACTCCTCAGCGCTCCCCAGTCGAAGTCCCTCCTGTTCTCCCGCGGAAGTGTGGCGCACTCATGGAGGAAGTGGCCAAAGTACCTATCGTAGTCCTTCTTCCCGAGGCGGTACAGGTGGGTGCCCGGGGCCGCGTGGGAGCGCGGGACCGTGGTCACATCCGGCACGTGCCCGAGGGCCGTCACCAGGAGGGTCGGCAGGACGCTGATCTTGACCTTCTCTCCGTGGTAGTCGTTCTTCATGCTATCTTTCCCGCTCACCAGCGGCATGCCGTAGGTTTCCACCATTTCCTTGAGCCCGAGGCAGGTCCGGACCAGTTGGCCGAGCTTGTACTCCGCATCGGGGTTCTTCTCCGATGGCGTCGGATCGGGCCAGCAGAAGTTATCCACCAGAGCGATCTTCTCCGGATCGACGCCGTGGCAGAGGAGGTTCCTCACCGCCTCGTCCACCGCGAGCTTCGCCATGAGGTAGGTGTCGTCGATGGAAAAGTGGGGGCAGAGTCCACTCGCGACGGCGAAGCCGTCCTTCCCCTCCACTCCGTGGGCCCCGTACCACAGGACCCCGGCGTCGTTGGGCGCGGCCTCGCCGATGCCCTCGAAGGGCTTGACCACGGACGCACCCTGCACCTCGTGGTCGTACTGCCGGATCCACCGTTCCTTCGAGGCGATGGTCGGGTGAGAGAGGAGTTCGGTGAGGAGCTTCTCCGTGCCGGTGACCTCGAACTTCATCCGAAGCTGCGGCTTCCAGCCCCGGTACTCTCGGGGGGAGTAGCGCGCGGTGAGTTCCATCTTCGGGAGGCCGTCGTGGAGGAACGCGAGCTCGAGCCGGCAGACGGGCCTGCCCCCGAAGGTACAGGTGAAATATCCGTCCTGAGTGAACTCCCCCACGCTAGTCACGTCCACCTGGAAGAGGGCCGCGAGCTCCCGGAGCTCCGCCCACTTCTCCTTGGCCACCGAGAGGGTCATCCGTTCCTGGCTCTCGGAGACCAGGATCTGCCAGGGCTGGAGTCCAGGGTACTTCAGAGGGACGGTCTCGAGGTTCAGGACCGCGCCCTTGGTCACCGAGGCCATCTCCCCGACGGAGGAAGCGAGCCCGCCGGCGCCGTTATCGGTGATGGAGTTGTAGAGGAGCCTGTCCCGGGCCACGAGGAGGAAGTCGAGCATCCGCTTCTGTGAGAACGGATCGCCGATCTGGACCATCCCGAGGGTCGTGGTCTTATCCATCACCAGCGAGCTCGCCGTCGCTCCGTGGATCCCGTCGATGCCGACGTGCCCGCCGACCATGACCACCAGATCCCCCGGGCGCTGGCCCTTGTGGACCGCGCTCTGGCCCTGGATGCTCGGAGGAAGGATTCCCACGGTTCCGCAGTAGACGAGCGGTTTCCCGGAGTAGCTTTCGTGGAAGTGGATCGCCCCGTTGACCGTGGGGATCCCGCTCTTGTTTCCACCGTCCATCACGCCCCGGTGAACTCCCTTGAGGATCTCCCGCGGATGCAGCAGCGCGGGCGGGAGTTCGCTCTCGTCCGGCATCCCCACGCAGAAGACGTTGGTGTTGGCCACGGGCTTCGCCCCGAGCCCCGTTCCCATGATGTCCCGGTTGACTCCGAGGATCCCGGTGAGGGCGCCGCCGTAGGGATCGAGGGCCGAAGGAGAATTATGCGTCTCGACCTTGATGCAGAGGTCGACGCCGTCGCGGAACCGGACCACGCCGGCGTTGTCGTCGAAGACGGAGATCGCCCAGTCTTTCTTCAGGGCGTAGGTCGGCCCCTTGATGAAGTCTTTGAAGAGGCCCTCGACCTTGATCGAGCGCTCGTCGTCTTTGTAGTCGATCCGGCTGCTGAAGATCTTGTGCTTGCAGTGCTCGCTCCAGGTCTGGGCCAGGAGCTCGAGCTCCACGTCCGTCGGGTTCCGGGGCAGGCCCCGGATCCTCCGCTCTTCCTTCACCGCCGGCGCCGTGAAGTGGCTCCGGATGAGCTTCAGCTCCGGCAGGGAGAGGGCCCAGCAGTTCTTCTGCGAAAGTGCCAGGAGGGCGTCGTCCTTCATGCTCCCGAGGTCGAACTCGGAGACCCGCGTCTCGGAGACGAGCTCCACCTTGAAGTCCAGGTGGGCGATGTCGTGGAGGTCCCTCTCGCTCTGGATGATTTTTTTCTGATTGACGAAGGGGTTGTAGTCCAGCGCCCCGCGCGGACCGAGGACTCCGGAGTGGACGTCGAAGTCCCCGTGGCCCAGGGCCGGATCGCCGGCGAGGAGTTCCTTGAAGCTCTTGGCCGGGTTGTCCGTCACCCCGGGCTTCATGGTCACAAGCTCCGCCGGGTACCCGAGCTTCCCCAGCGCCGCGACGAAGTCCGGAGACAGACCCACGAGGAGGGTCTGGTCCACGTCGTCGATGATCCGGTTCCGTAAGCCCCGGAGCTGCTCGGAGCTGAGGTCGTCGTCACGGTGATCTACCCAGTAGATCTGGTGCGTGGACTTCTCGAAGGACATGATGGTTAGCATCGTCCGGGCCATACTATTCTCCCGCCAAAAGATTGTGACTGATTCTCCGAAGGATCTCCGGGTAGAGTTCCCACTCCACCCGCTTCCCTCGTTCGATGAAGTCGGAGAGGGAATCGGTGTCGAACCGAGGAAAGGATTTCTGAAGGATGACGGGGCCCGTGTCCAGGCCCCCGTCGACGAAGTGGATGGTCACCCCCGAGGAAACCTTGTCGCTGAAGGCCCGTTCGTAGCCGTGCAGGCCCGGGTACTGCGGAAGGAGCGAGGGGTGGATGTTGATGATCCGGTCCGGGAACGCTTCGAGCAAGACTGGCCCCACGATCCGCATGTAGCCCGCGAGGAGGATCCACTCCACTGCGTGCGCCCGGAGCTTCTCCAGGATCCGGCCTTCGTGCTCGGCTTTCTTCTGGGCCCCGGAGAGGGTCCGGTCCGGGATGATCCGGTAGACCGCGAGCTGGGGGAACCTCTGGGCCAGGAGCTCGGGGAGCTTCGAAGTGAGAGTGTCCACGACGACGCAGCCCACTTGCACCTGCGGGAACCGGCGCTGCTCCTCGAGGAGGTTCACCGCATTGGTTCCCGTTCCGGAGGCGAAGATCGCGATTGTTTTCATAGATTGAGTCCGATGTCGCCGCGGAAGTGCTGACCCTGGAAGCTCGCGACCTTAAGGCCGTCGTAGGCCTTCGTC
>SXUH01000327.1 GCA_005791855.1 Bdellovibrionales bacterium | reverse complement strand
GGACGAAGCCTACCTCGACGTCTCGAAGTCCGACCTCTTCCAGAACTCCGCCACCCTCCTCGCCGAAGAGATCCGAAAGCAGATCTTCAAGGCTACGGGCCTCACCGCCTCCGCGGGGATCGCGCCGAACAAGCTCATCGCGAAGATGGCGAGCGACATCAACAAGCCCAATGGCCAGTTCACCATCGCCCCCCACCAGGTCGACGAGTTCATCAGGAAGGTGAAGGTCGAGAAGCTCTGGGGCATCGGCAAGGTGACCGCGGCGAGGCTCCACGAGATGGGCATCCGGACCTGCCTGGATCTCCAGGCCTACGCCCGGAGCGAGATGATCCACCTCTTCGGGAAGTTCGGCGACGTCCTCTACGACTTCTGCCGGGGCGTCGACGACCGGGAGCTCGAGACGGACTACGAGCGCAAGTCCCTCGGCACGGAGGAGACCTTCAACAAGGACATCACGAGCTACGAGGAGATGAAGCTCCACGTGATCCGCATGGTCCAGGAGCTCGTGGAGGTCCTCGCGGAGTACCCGGACCGGGCGGTGAAGAACCTCCACGTGAAGATCAAGTACTTCGACTTCAAGCAGACCACCATCGAGCGGCAGCTGCCGCTCACCGAGGAGAACTTCCTCAGCCTCCTCGAGGAGCGCTGGAGCCAGGACCCCAGGCCCGTGCGGCTCCTCGGCGTGGGAGTGAAGTTCGAGAACGCCAGAGAAGGAAACCAGAACCTCGAGCTTCCGCTTTTGACGGACCCGGAGCTTTGAGCTAGAAAACCGTATGAACGAATTCACCCTCCCGCCGGCCCACCCGCTCCATTTGAAAACTATCCTCGCCCTGGACTACGGCGAGAAGTTCATCGGCGCGGCCACCTTCTGCGTGAACCGGGACCCGTACCCCACTCCCTTAGGTCGGATCGAGAACAAGGGGACGGACTCCGTCCTGCGGGAGCTCCGGAAGCTCATCGACGACGAGGGCGTCGACCTCGTGGTGATCGGGCTCCCCTTCCTCACCGATGGCCAGAAGACAAAGATGACCTCAAAAGCTCAGGAATTCGTCACCCGAGTGGCCGAGTCGATCGCTATCCCGGTGCGGGAGCAGGACGAGACCCTCTCGACCTTCGAAGCCGAGTCTCGGATGAGGGCTTCTCCGCGGTACAACTTCCAGGTGGACCTAAAGCAGATCGACGCCGTCGCCGCGAGCGTCATCCTGGAAGATTTTATCCGGCGATCGAAACGGACCGATGGGGTATACTAGTTCAAACGATTAAGGACTGCTCATGGTTAGGAAACTCATTCTCTACACTTTTCTCATCGCCGTCGTCGCCCTCGGCGCCGTCGCGGTGAAGCTCGCCTCGATCTGGAACGAGACCTACACCGGCCCGGACGTGGTCTTCACGGTGAAGGAGGGAGACACCTTCGGCAAGATCAACCAGCGGCTCTCCAACGCGGGGATCATCTCCAACACTCGCCTCTTCCACTACTACGCCAAGTACAAGGGCGTGGTCTCGAAGTTCCGCTCCGGGAACTTCACCATCCCGCGCGGAGCGAACATGGCGGCCGTCCTCGACACCCTGGTCTACGGGACGCCGAACCTCTCGAGCGTGACCATCCCGGAAGGGAAGAACATGTACGAGATCGCCAAGCTCGTCGGCGCCTCGGGGATCACCAGCGAGGCTGAGTTCCTGAAGGCCGTGCAGAACCCCGATCTCATCTCCCAGCTGAGCATCCAGGCGAACTCCCTCGAGGGCTACCTCTTCCCGGAGACCTACCGGTTCGCGCCGAACACCTCCGCCCGGATGGTCGCCAAGGCGATGATCGACCTCTTCAACGAGAAGACCAAGGACATCGACTTCACCCACCCCTTCCTGAACAAGCACCAGGTGATCACCCTCGCCTCCGTGGTCGAGAAGGAAACCGGAGCGAAGGTCGAACGCCCCGCCATCGCCGGCGTCTTCACCAACCGGCTCAAGAAGCGCATGCGGCTCGAGTCCGACCCGACCACCATCTACGGGATCTGGACGCGGTACCAGGGGAACATCAAGAAGGCCGACCTCCTCGAGGTCACTCCCTACAACACCTACAAGATCCCGGCCCTCCCGCAGGGGCCGATCTCCAACCCGAGCCTCGAGGCGATCAAGGCCGTCCTGAAGCCCGCCGACCACGACTACATCTTCTTCGTGAGTAAGAACGACGGCACCCACGTCTTCACCCGGACCTACGACGAGCACCTGAAGGCGGTGGAGGAGTACCAGATCAACGCGCGCGCGCGGCAGGGGAAGAGCTGGAGAGACCTCAAGCAGTAGGGAACCGTTACATTTTTTCAAGCCCGAAGGGGACCCTTCCCTTAGCGAGGCATCTCTGCTACCGTCCTCCGATCTTGTCTTCGGAGGTTCCTCGTGGGTAAGCTCGTTCTTTCGATCGTCATGCTAGCGGCGTCCGCCCGCTCCTACTCCCAGGTGCTTAACTGCCACCTCTCTCGAGAGGTCGACCTCGGGTACTTATCTTCGATCACCACTGGCTTCGACCTCCAGGGATACTTCCCCGCCGAAGGATGGAAGGTCCCCGACGCCGTGACCATGACGGTTGTGTTCGACCCAACCTTCGAGGCCCGGCTCGCCCTCCGGGGGAACCTCCAGGGGAAGAAGATAAGTGAGAAGAAGTTCCTCAAGGCCTGGTGGCAGAAAGACCAGCAGGGCCCCCTCCTCCACTACGCACCCTACAGCCGATCCGGGGCTCCGCAGCCGAGTTTCATCGTCCGATTCGAAAGTGCCGCCGGGCGAGCGACTCTATTCTACAAGGCTCACGGCGCCTACGCTCCTCAGCGGGCTCCCTTCGTCTGTAGATGATCGGGCCACGAGGCTCACTGAAAGTTTAAGCGTTCCCCGGGAGCCGATGGTCGACGTCTGTCTTTTCATCTTCTCCGCCTTGGCCTCGCCGGAAACTTCATGAGCACGCGGGCGAGCGTGGCGCAGGTCCAGGCTGCCCGGGACTTCGGTGTCCGACCGACTGGCGTCGTGCCTTGAGAGATGCCGCGAGCAAAACGAGTCCAGCTCTGGAAACTCTTAGCCCCAGTCCTCGGGATGGGAACCTGCCACTGAAAGACTTACCCGTTACACCTGGTGTACCGACAATTTCCTGAGCGGGAGTAGCACCTCGTCGGGATCCGAAGTATACCTTGGGCTATCGAACCATCTGATAAGGAGATAGCATGAGGACCGCCATCTGTGTTTTTGCCCTAGTCATTTCTGCCAGTGCATTCTCTAGCGTTGCACCTTCAGCTCTGAAGGAAACCGTCACCGGAGAGTTGGCTTCAGTGGCCTTCGAAACTGCAGCCGAAGACGGGAACTGGACCTGCGAAGCGAATACGTTCTGTCCGAACAAGGGCCGGTCCATCCGCTGCGTGGCGACCGGGTACAGCTGCTACGCGAACGCCGACCACCACAGTCGGGTCGAATGCATCGCTTACGACCGCACCGGGCGCGCCACGATTCGCGTCGAGGAAACCTGCTACTAGCAGTCCTCGGTAATTCTCTGGGCGTCCCGGAATTCTCGGACGTCCAAAAATTTCTAGTAGTCCGCTCCCGACTTCCGGATGTGCACCATCGGCTTCCCCTCCGGGCTCAGCACGTACGAAGAGAGCACCTCCGCGAAAACGATCTCGTGGTCCCCGGGCTTGGCCGAGCTGTGGAGCTTGCACTCGATGGCGGACTTTGCCTGGTTCAGGATCACTCCGCCGTTCTGACCAATCTGGTGTGGCAATTCGGCGAACGGGTTCGCGGTCGGGTCGTAGCCCTTCCAGAAGTGCCGGAGGTAGGTCTTGTCGTGGTCGCCGACGATGTTGACGGCGAAGGGGTGGCCCGCCTTGATCAGGTCGAAGGCCGGTCTGCCAGGTTTAATTGCCAGCGACACCATCATCGGTTTGAAGGACGTCTGCTGGATAAAACTCGCGAGGTACCCGTCGGTGACGCCGCTACTCGGGTCCCTGACGGCGACGATGAAGAGTCCGGAGGGGATGTGTCCCACTGAGATGGCAAGATCGCTTTGCAGCATAAATCCTCGTTTTTAAAGAGTAAGTTAGTACCACTATAGATTCAGAACCATATTTGTCAATCATGCCCGGAGCTAATTAAATTTTTCGGACACAAATTGCCGATAAGAACTGTCACTTGAGTCTGCTCATCATTGGATCTAAACTATTATGAGAGGTTCATTGTTTGGACTATAATTTACTCTCTATCCCCTACTGAGGAGGACCTTGTGGAGAAGAAGCAACTAGAACATTACAAACAGCTACTCCTCAAACATAGACAGCAGATCCTGAACGTCGGCCTACTGAATAAATCTGACGATCTGCTCATCTCTGAGGAGGACCTGTCGGATGAAACCGACCTGGCCTCGTCCCTGATCCAGCAGCAGCTCAACTGCACCATCCGGGACCGGGAGTACTCCAAGCTCCGCCGGATCGACTCGGCCCTCGACAAGATCAACGAAGGCTCCTACGGGCACTGCGAAGAGTGCGAGGAGGAGATCGGCCTGAAGCGCCTGGAGAACCAGCCGTGGGCCGAGCTCTGCATCCAGCACGCCGAGGAGCGCGAGAGAGAAGAGTCGCAGATCTACCGTCAGGCGTAAAGTAACAGCTTAGAATCCCTAAATGAAAAGGGCCCGGTCCGGGCCCTTTTTTTATTGTCAAAAATCTAGACACCCCTCTGGGAAAGTGTCAAATCCGTCTCCATAACTGCATGAATTTAAGTCCATTCGCTTGGCAGTCGGCTTGCTGTAGGTATTACACAAACAGGGGGTCTCCCCTGTCGTTTTTAACTTTTTATGGTAAGGATCTGGGAATGAAGAAAGCTGTTACCAACATCGTCTTTTTACTCCTCGCCCTGAACCTCGGCCAGGCCCTGGCCGCCGCCGG
>SXUH01000326.1 GCA_005791855.1 Bdellovibrionales bacterium | reverse complement strand
CGATCGGCGAGGAAGAGGACTCGTCCCTGGGCGACTTCATCGAAGACAAGAAGATCATCTCCCCGGCGGACGCCGTGATGAGCGTCACCCTCTCCGAGCAGACCCGGTCCGTCCTCTCCACCCTCACTCCGAGGGAAGAGAAGGTCCTCCGGATGCGCTTCGGGATCGGCGAGAAATCCGACCACACCCTCGAAGAGGTGGGCCAGGACTTCTTCGTGACCCGGGAACGGATCCGGCAGATCGAAGCCAAGGCCCTCCGGAAGCTCCGGCATCCGAGTCGGGCGAAGCTGCTTAAATCATATTTAGATAACTAATAATGGGGCCGTGAAAACGGCCCTTTTTTTTGACCACAACATAAAAAACTGCCATTCCGCAAAAATTTTCCTATACTAGTACCTTGGATTAAAAACCGAAGGGTAGATGGAATATACGCATAATAATCCCATTCACGACCTGCTGAAACTCAACTACGAGTCCCCTACTATCTTCCTCGCGCAGAAGATGGTGGACCAGGGCCGGGTCTCCCTGTCGTTCATCAAGGGAACCTTCGAGACCTACTTCATCGTCTCGGGGATCATCGCCGAGAATAACACCAACTACGAATCCAAGATTAGCTTCAAGCGGATCGCGGGCGAAGGGAAGCTCACCACCCAGTGCTCCTGCAAGCTGTGGAACGCGGAGAAGCCCTGCCACCACACGGCGAGCCTCCTGATAAAGTTCTCCGACCTCCAGGACAAGCAGGACCCCGCCTCCGGCCAGCCCGTTTCCCTGAGCCTCCTGTCCCAGGAAGGGGTGCACGTCACGAGGTACGGCACTCTGGTCAAGTCGGCGACGACCCTCCCCGGGGCGCGGACCAGCAGCACCTTCAGCTCCCTCCAGTACACCCTGAGTAACCGGAAGGTGGTGAACTTCCCCGCTCCGTCCAAGTGGAAGGGGAAGCTCCTCGTCGACCTCATCCCGGCCCAGGAGCTGGAGGAGTACAAGGAAGTCCTCTACGTGGAAGACAAGTTCACCTACCGGTTCTCCCTCCTGGTGGACGAGGCGGAGGTCAGGGAAGTCTCGGTCTTCGACATCCTCTACCTCTTCAACTGGAAGACCGGCGAGGCCTTCGACCTCCCGAACGACGTGCGCGAGCTCGTCTCCCGGCTGCGGCTCCTGGACGCGATCGGAGACATCCAGGACTTCATCCGCCTCTTCCTCCCGCTCAAGGAGAAGGGCGTCGCGGACATCTCCATCCAGGGCGCCCCGTGGGACAGCTTCCCGGTCGAGGACATGGAGTACCGCTTCTCCATCAACCCGTCCCCGCGGAAGAGCTTCCTGAACCTCGAGCTCGAGCTCTTCACCGAAGACCAGAAGCTCGTGCCCATGCCCTCCCCGTTCCTCCTCTTCGTGAGCGAGCACGGCTGGGCCAGCAGCTTCCGCTCGAAGTCCGACGCCCTCCTCTTCTTCAAGACCCTCATCGAAGACTTCGACCGGGAGACCGCCTACCACAAGAAGTACCTCCACTCGTCCTCGAAGAAGAACCTCATCTCGGAGTGGATCGCCCTCCTCATGAGGGACGAGGAGCTCCCGTTCTACGACGCCGCCTTCAAGAAGGTCTTCATCCTGAAGACGAAGGTCTTCAAGAAGGTCTTCCTCGCCTTCCTCGACAGCTTCGGCGAGCTCGGGTTCAAGACCTCCTTCTACTTCAAGGACGACCGGAAGGTCGTCTTCCAGATCCCGAAGAACAACCTCCTCGACGGGATCGCGAACTTCTACCAGCAGGTGACCCCGCTCCGGATCGCCATCTTCTACGACCAGCAGCAGGTCCGCACCTGGAAGAGCACCATCCGCTTCGAGCGGAACAAGGAGAAGCTCGACTGGTTCCAGCTCGACCTGGTGGTGTCCGACGCCGACCTCGAGGTGATCAAGAACGCGGAGATCACCGACAACTTCCTCCTCTCGAACAATGGCCTGGTCCTCCTCTCCGACGAGCAGAAGGACCTCCTGCGCTTCATGAAGCGCTACACGAAGTTCGAGGGCGAGAAGAAGGACCGGGCCCGGGGCCTCTCGCGCTTTGGCCTCTTCCTCCAGCGCTCGCGGATCTTCGAGCTCTTCGAGCTCAAGCGCCTCGGCATCGAGGGCGCGCTCACCGCGGAGGAGGAGAAGTTCTGCCAGGACATCATGTCCATGGAGCAAATGCCCCAGTACGACTACGATCCGCGCTACGAGGGCCTCGCGCGGCCCTACCAGCTCGGGGGGTACAACTGGCTCCGGTTCCTCTACGAGCACAAGTTCGGGGCGTGCCTGGCCGACGACATGGGTCTGGGGAAGACGCTCCAGACGATCATGCTCCTCCAGACGCTCAAGGAGAAGCTCCGGAAGGTCCTCATCATCTGCCCCGTCTCCATCCTCTACAACTGGAAGAACGAGCTGGAGAAGTTCTCCGACCTCACCTTCTCCATCTACTACGGCGACGAGCGGGAGTTCAAGACCGACGCCAAGATCATCCTCACCTCCTACGGCCTGATGAAGAAGGAATCCTTCTCCACCCTCGGGGAGACGGAGTTCGACGTCCTCATCTTCGACGAGGTCCAGCACCTGAAGAACATCCGCTCCCTGGGCGCCAACGCCGCCCGACAGCTGAAGGCGAAGTTCCGCATCTGCCTCACCGGGACGCCGGTGGAGAACGACCTCTCCGAGTTCTACAACATCATGGACCTGTGTGTCCCGGGCGTCTGGGGAGACCTGGGGATGATCAAGTCCACGTCCAAGAGCAAGAGCCGGCTCCTCGCGCGGAAGACGGTGAAGCCGTTCATCCTCCGGCGGACCAAGGACCAGGTCCTGAAGGAGCTTCCGGAGAAGATCGAGAACCACGTCTTCCTCGAGTTCTCCGCGGAGGAGCGGGAGACCTACCAGCACAAGCTCAACGCCGTCCGGGCGAGCATGCTGGCCCCGGGGGCCAAGCGCTACGGAGAGGTCCTGAAGTCCCTGCTCGAGATGCGGCAGCTCTGCCTGTGGCAGAAGCAGACCGCCCTCCAGTCGACGAAGATCGACTTCCTCATGGACAACCTCGAGCAGCTCGTGACCGAAGGCCACAAGACGCTGATCTTCTCCCAGTTCACCACCTACCTGGACATGATCGAGAACAAGATCCGGGTCGCCGGCTGGAAGCACGCGCGGATCGACGGGTCCCAGACCATCAAGAAGCGCGGGGAGATGG
>SXUH01000325.1 GCA_005791855.1 Bdellovibrionales bacterium | reverse complement strand
ATTGGAAGTCCGAGTACTACGACCCGAAGTCCACCCAGGAGAAACCGCGCTGGTTCCTGGTGGACGTCACCCACGCCCACTCGTTTAAGAAGTTCGTTTCGCTAGAAGAGTTGAAGCGCAAGGAAGAGCTCGCGGGGATGCGGCTCATACAGAGAGGCAACAGGCTTTCGGTTCTGCCTGTCACCTCGCTGGAGTTTGAACTGATCAAAAACCTCGGGACCTAGTTCAGGCGGACGTAGTTTCCGTTCGGGTGGAGGGTGTTCCTATCCACGCGCACGTTGATCTGCTGCTTGGTCGAGGTGCTTCTTTCCTGGATGGTGTACACGTAGTCACCGTCTGGAAGAACCTTGTAGAACTGGGATTCGTTGAAGGCGTAGGTGCCCATGTCCTTCGACGCCGGGGAGACCTGCTTGATGTTCACCGTTCCCTTGAGCCCGGGTCTCGGGAAGACGAAGCCGGCCCCGCGGTGAACCTGCAGCATGTAGTTGAACATGGAATTCCGGTTGCTCCGGTAGAAGCCTGGGATGTCCGCGTAGTTTGGCCACTTGTCGTGGGAAACTTCGAGGGTGATCTGGAGGTCGTTGTGCCACAGGTAGCTCCAGTCCTGCATCCCACCTCTCACCACGTACCAGGCGGCGCCGTTGGTGATCCCGCGCTCGAACTCCCGGGAGCGGGACATCTCCGGGTTCAGATCGGCGTAGGTCAGGGAGAGGTCGATGATGAAGTCGTTGAGCGGGTGGAGGTCGTACTTCGAATCCCACGGGTAGTTGGCGACGATGGTTCCGCCGTGGAAGTTCGCGGAGAGGGCGAACTGCCGCGTGCCCTGGAACTTCATGACGGCCTGGTTTTCGATCTCCCGGCCGGCCAGGGTGCTCTCTCGGTCCCGGGTGATGTCCGGGAAGTTCCGGTTGAGGTCCACCCCGCGGGCGTTCCCTCGCTGCCGCAGCTCACTGCCGTCCGGGTTCATGGAAGGCATGATGAAGATTTCGGTGTTGTTCACCAGGTCCGTGATGGCCCGGTCCTTCCCGTACTTCTCCGCGATCTCTTCGATCATGGCCACGGTCATCTCCCGGCCCGTGATCTCATCCCCGTGCATGGAGGAGATGTACTTGAACTCCGGCTCGATCTCGTCGGCCTCGACGTTGTCGGAGATCTTCATCACCAGGAGGTCCTTCCCCTTGATCGATTTTCCGATGGAGAAGAGCTTCATCACTCTCGGGTTCTTCGCCTGCGCGGCCACGAGCTTGCGGGTGATCTCGGCGTGGGTCGGGTAGTCGGCGAAGACCTTCTCGCTCACCTCTTGCATGTCGAAGTAGACGATGTTCTTCGAGTCCAGGTACTGCTTCACGCCGGTGCCGGAGTAGAGCTCGAAGCCCTCGGAGGTGACGTGGTCGACCTCGACGGTTCCGGCGTCGACGAGTTCCTTGATCACCTCGGGTGACTGGCCCACGACGTAGAGTTCTTCTTTGATCTGTATGGCGGCCAGAGCGGGAACGGCCAGGGCCCCGAGGGCGACTGCGAGGAGGGACTTAGCAAATTGAGATTTCATTTCCAATCCTTTGTTTTTCAAACTCCTGCATAATACGTGAGGGGTTCATTGAATAGCAAAGAATGAGATCCAAAAGTCACATTTTTTAAGATCTGGTATTATTTACTGAAAGACGTAGAGTCGATTCCTCGATGAGTAGAGGGCGAGGTAATCGTCTTGCACCACCAGGTCCGAGAAAACCGAGGAATATTCATAACCTAGCGCGAACTCCCCGATGACCTTGAGGGTGAGAGGGTCGATCGCTCGGACCTTCCCATCGAAGCTCGCGGCCACGAGGCTGTCCTTCCACCAGGCCACGGCACTCACCGGCTGGGAAGAAATTTTGACCCTCTTAAGGATTTCTCCACCTAGGCCCATTAAGATGACTTCTCCGTCGTTGGTCCCGAGGATGAGCTGCTCGCCCTTCAAGATCGGGTGGGCCATGGCACTGATCCCGTAGCTTCTGGAGATGGCGCCGTTCTCCGGGTTGATGGCCGTGAGGTCCCCGGAGGGAGAGCCGCTGATCACCACCCCGCCGGCGAGCACGGGGTTGAGGTCGACGTCGACGAACTTCGCGCTGTCGACGATCTTCGTTTCCCAGAGGAGGAGGCCTTCGTCGATGGAGAGGGCCCCGATGTAGCCGTCGGCGAAGCCGACGATGACCTTGTTCCCCACCACCAGAGGCTTCGTGGTCCGCTGGAGAGTGGTGGTCACGGGGACGGCCCGCTTGTACGACCAGAGGATCTTCCCGGTGTCGGCGTCGAGGTGGACGATCTGGTGCCCGCGGAGGTAGACGAAGAGGTGGTCGTTGAAGAAGTACGGCGCGCTCTCGATGGGGGCCGCGAGGTCGATCGGGTACTTCAGCTTTCCGGAAAGGTAGTGCCGGACGAAGAGCCGGCCGTTCAGCCCACCGTAGGCGACGTGGTCTTTGAAGAACTCCACCGGAGCGCCCAGTTCGGTCTTCTCGTTCACCGACCACAGGACTCTCCCCGACTCGACGTCGTAGGCGGTCATGTCACCCTTGAGGCTGCCCTGGTAGACGATGTCGTTGTAGATCCGCGGGGCCCCGAAGCCGATGGGAAGGTTCCCCGAGACGTACTCCGGATCGAGGTTCTTTGACCAGACGACGTTGAAGAACTTGTTCTCCCGCTTGGGCGGGTCGAGCTTGAGCTGTCCGCAGGCCACCGTCAGGAGGGCGAGCGCGAGGAGGCTTAGGTACTTCATTTAGCGAGCTGGGACATGTAGAGCTTGGCGAGCTTCGCCTGCTCGTCGTTCGGGTAGGTGTTGATCACGTACTCGAGCTGGGTCTGGGCCTTCCCCTTCTCTCCCTTGAGGAGGTAGAGGCGACCGAGGTCCAGGGAGATCTTCGCCGGCATCAGGGCTTCCTTGCTCTTGGCGAGCTCCTCCAGGGTGGCGATGGCCTCGTCGGTCTTCCCGAGTTTCTCCAGGACGACGGCTTTCTGCATGTTGAGGAAGAAGGACGACACCGGATGGTTACTCACCTTGACCTTCGAGAGGATGCCGTAGGCTTCGTTCAGAGAATCTTTTTCATAGAGGAACTTCCCCATCTCGAGGACGACGGGAAGCATGAGCGGAGCATTCCGGATGTCATCCGGGAGGCCCTCGAAGGACTTCACTAGATCCTGGGGGGACTCCTTCCCGGCCTTGGCGTCGGCCCAGCTGGTGCTCTGGAACTTGAAGACCTGTTCCGCGTCCTTGACGGCCGCGGACTTCTTGCTCTGGTTCCAGATCGCGTACCCCAGTGCCCCGACCAGAATCGCAACCAGGATCCCGAAGAAGATCTTCCGGTTTTCGTAAACCATATGACCGAAGTCAGTCTTGTTGAGAGTCTGTTCTACTGAGGCGGCGTTGGTAGCTTCCGACATTTCGTGGTCCTTTTTTATTGCGAAAATATCTTAGGAGTTTAAAACCCAGTGATAGCGTTGTCAAAGATCAAAAGATTCCCTAGACTTAACTTATGAAACAAAAATTTTTATTGCTGGCACTCTTCTTCGTCACTTCTGCCTACGGGGCTGACCTCCGCGGCCGTTTAGGAGTCGGTGCTTCAAATCAGT
>SXUH01000324.1 GCA_005791855.1 Bdellovibrionales bacterium | reverse complement strand
ATGATGAAGGTCTCCAACGCAAGCTCGAAGATGGTCTCCCTCGAGGCCAACATGATGAACGTGGGGATCAAGCTCATCCCCGAGGCCCACGCCGTGATCAAGGACGGGACCATCGTGAACCTCACGTCCCGGGAATTCATCATCTTCAGCCACCTCTACAAGAACAAGGACAAGGCCAGCACCCGCGAGGAGCTCATCGACCAGTTCGACAAGGAGATGGAGATGACCGCCCGGAACATCGACGTGCACATCTTCTCCCTCCGGAAGAAGATCGGCAAGGTGAACCTGTCGGTGGAGACGGTCTGGGGCACGGGCTACAAGCTCGTGGTCTAGAAGAGCATCCGGAACTCGATCTCGTAGCGGGAGACCTTCGGCACGTTCTTCCCCCGGAGCGTGTCGACGTAGTTGAAGCCCACCGACGCCGGAAGGGGGAACGCCTTCTTCAGGAACGGCGTGATGGAGGAGAGGGTGAGGGACGACTGGATCTGGTGCTCGTTCTTGTCGCTGTTGTACTCGAGGAAGCGGTTCGCGGCGCCGTACTTCGAGTCGAAGGTCGCCGCCTCCTGCTTCATGTACCGGTAGCTCTGGGAGAGGGAGATCCAGTCGCTCACGTTGTACTTGGTGAAGACCATGGCGTTGAGCTTGTTCCCGTACTTCACGTCGAACTCGCCCTTCTCGGTGGAGAGCGGGACGTCCGAGTTCGTCGGCACGCGGAGGGTCTTCCGCGTCGGCGCCTGGTAGGTGTAGCGGAGGGTGGCCCCGAAGCTCAGGGCGTCGGTGGCGACGTAGCCCGTGGCCGCCTCGGTGAAGAAGTCGAACTGGCCATCGCCGAAGCCGATGTCCTGGAGGATGTCCGGGTCGTCCTGGCGGCCGGTGGGGAGGACCGCGCCGGGGAAGAGCTGCAGGCCCCAGGTGTCCCGCTCGAGGACCTTCACCATGAAGCCGGTTTCCATGTCGCCGAAGCCCTCTCCGTACCAGTCTCCGATGGGCTGGTAGTCGTAGACGTTGGTGATCACGGACTGGATGGTCCGCTCGTCGGCGTCGATCATGCGCCGGAGGTTCTCCGCCATGACCTCGTCGAGGATCCCGCCGTTCTCATTCTCGAAGGCCTGGGCCGCCTGCTCGTAGGTGTTGCCCCGGGTCCGGCGGATGCGGGAGCGCACCTGGGCCTTGTAGTGGGCGACCTCGGCGTAGAACATGACGTCGTTCGTGATCCCGTAGCCGAAGCCCATGCCCTGGACGTTGACCTGGGCGCTGGCGTCCACGGCGTAGGCGCCGACGACGACGTTGTTGAAGTTGTTGTTCGGGTCCTGGGAGATCCCGGTTCCCATCATGGAGTTGAAGGTGGCGGCGTCGATCTGGAACTCGGTCCCCAGCGAGCTCTGGGAGCCGAACTGGTTAAAGTTCGAGGTGATCCGCGAGGTGGTGACGTTCTTGTACCCCACGATCCGCACGCCCTTGGGCAGGGTCTTCCACGCCTGCGCGAGCGCAGAGTTTAGACCGAAGATGAATAGCAAACCCAGGATCAGGTGCATTTAAGGGACTCCAAAACCATTTGTTGGATGGATTTTACGCTATGAGTCGATTTGAATGAAGAAATGACAGGGTCGTATGTAAAAAGGAAAGGGAGGCTGTTAAACTTTTTACGCTATGCATACAATTGGTCAAATAGAAACACTTCTGGTGACTTAGAGGGCGATGTGGGTAAAAAGAGTTTATTTATAGGTTTTTTCAGTCTTGCTCTGGCTGGATGTGGGAATTCTTTGGAACTCAAGTGCAGCTCCTCGAGCATCATCAAGTGCGGTCAGAAGAGTGTCATCGAAAACGCCACCAAGCCGCAGACCACCGCAGAGAGATACGGTGACGGAACCTACTCCGTCCACACCCTCGTCCTCCCGCTCTCGGACCAGACCATCGGATCCTTCAATTCGCCCCTGGAGAAGATGAGCTACATCACCGGTGGCTTCGCCAAGATGTTTATGAACGTGGGCGCGAGCATGGGCATGGGGAAGATGCAGCTGAGCCTCATCCAGCCGATGCCGAAGCTCCCCGCGGAGTACATCAAGGAGATCCGGATCAAGCGCCTGTTCTTCTACATCGAGCCCACGCAGGAAGGGGCCCGGGAGCAGTCCTGGGTGAAGCGCATCCTCAAGGGCCGCGACGACGTGAACTTCGAGTTCATCGACAAGATCGCCGTGAAGCTCAGTCCGCACAAGCTCGAGAACACCGAGACCTGGACCCCGATCCTCGCCCAGCAGGAGATGCTGGGCCATGAGTACGACTTCCTCAAGTCGCTCTTCCGCGGTGACTACTTCGAAGCTCCGGAGGCGGAGGCGCGGGAGATGATCCTCATGAAGTACGAGGAGGACGAGAAGGAGCGGTACCTGAAGAAGAAGACCGGGAAGACCCACATCCTGAACGTCACCAACCCGAAGAAGGCCGGGCAGGCCCGGCGGTTCTTCGTCGACCACCCGAAGCTCAAGGGATCCTTCAAGAGCGTGCTCCTCCTGAACAACTCGCTCATCATCGAGCTCCTGAACGACCGGATCATCGAGGAGAACTTCAACACCATCGTCTCCCTCGAGGCGCAGAAGATCCAGGACCTGGGGAACATCGAGCAGTGTACCGTGGCCACCTGCCTCGACTTCGACGTCCCCTACAAGAACCTCTTCCCCCTCATCTCCAAGAGCAACGGGATCCGCCTCGACGCCTACATCGACGCCGACAAGGTCCCGGACTCGTTCCAGCTCAAGGGCTACATCGAGTTCGAGACCAAGCTCAACCTCGGGTTCTAGGAGCTCCCGCCGGGGGCCTAGGTGAAGGAGGCGTTGACGTCGATGCCGTACTTCTTGCTCTCCTCGCTGAGGATCTGCCGCACGTCGGCCGGGGCGAAGATGAGGTTGACCACGGAGACCTTGGTGGCGAGGAGGTCGATCTTACAGTCGTTGACGCACTGGAAGTCGCCGGAGTAGACCTCGACCTTCTTGATGACTTCCTTGTTGGCGAAGTCGCCGTAGAACTTCATGAAGTCCTCGACCTTCTCCCGCAGCTTCAGAAGCAGTTGCTCTTGGGTTTCTTTTTGGAGATTATAGGTGAACAGGGACGTGTTCCGGGCCTTCCCGTTGAAGGCGAGCTTGATCACTCCGTTGGACCGGATCTTGAGCGTGTTCTGGAAGCAGATTGGGCAGTACATGGGTCGATTATAGCAAAGTGACGGGGACGTAAAAGGGAAATCATGAACAACGAGTATCGGGATATCATTTCTTTTGATGGCACCCCTCTGAAATGTCTGATCCGGGAGACCGGGAGTTCGAAATGGTTGATCGTAACTCACGGTCTTGGGGAGCACCTCGGGCGCCACGAGTGGATCCTGAAGCTCCTCTCGCAGAACTTCAACATCGCCATCTACGACCTCCGGGGCCACGGCCGCAGCGGCGGGAAGAAGGCCTGGGTCTCGGACTTCACCGACTACCTGAAGGACCTCCAGGCGGTGCTCGACTACCTCCGGAAGGAGTTCAACCTGAGTAAGTTTTCCCTCTACGGCCACTCCATGGGCGGCCTCATCACCGCGGCCTACGTGCAGAACATGGCCCGGCCCGAGGCGTACCCGGAGAAGGTCTTCCTGAGTTCGCCCGCGGTGGCGGGGCCGGGGGTCCTGGGCCTCGTGATGAAGAGCCTCCCCGGGTTCTTCTTCGACAACATGACCAAGGTCCCGTCGCTGCCCCTCGGCGGCGTGCTGAACCTGCGCCGGCTCTCCCACGACAGCCGGGTCTACGAGGCCTACGTGAAGGACGAGTTCGTCCAGCTCCGAATCCACACCAAGCTCTACGTCGAGATCCTCAAGGCGGCGCGGGACGTGTTCGCAAGGCCCCTGCGGGCCGAGTGCCCGATCTTCTGCACCATCGGGACCGAAGACGGGCTGGTGAGCTCGAAGCTCCTCCTGGCGTACTTCAAGAAGATCGAGAAGAACACCCAGCTCAAGGTCTTCGACGGCGGCTACCACGAGCTCCACAACGAAGTGGAGAAGTACCGGAAGCCCTTCCTGAACTTCGTCCGCGAGAGCCTCACGGGCCTAAGCTTTGAGTGACTCCAGCCGCCGGACCCGTTCGTAGGCGGGCGGGTGCGAGTGGTAGAAGGTCGAGTAGAGCCCGTCGGTGACCACGGGGCTCGCGTTCTGCTGGTAGAGCTTCAGGAGGCCCGAGACCAGGTCCTCGGCCTTCGTCTCCCGGGCGGCGTACGCGTCCGCTTCGAACTCCCGCTTCCGGGAGACCCAGGAGAACACCGGACTCGCCCAGAAGGTGTAGAGCGGGATGGCCTGGGTGAAGAGCAGGAGCAGCACCCCCGGCGAGATCACTCGAACGAAGTGGCCATTGAAGAACCAGTTCTCGTCCGCGAGCGCCCCCATGATCCAGAAGCCGATGAAGGAGAAGACGACGGAGGCGACGAGGGACTTCGGGATGTGCCGGAGCTTCATGTGCCCCAGCTCGTGGGCGAGGATGGCGAGGACCTCCGCGGTGCCGAGGTCCTTGAGGAGAGTGTCGAAGAAGACCACCCGCTTGTTCTTCCCGAGCCCCGTGAAGTAGGCGTTCCCGTGGGAGCTCCTCTTGGAGGCGTCCATGACGAAGACCTCCCGGGCATTAAACCCCGCCCGGGTGACGAGGTCCTCGATGCCACTCTTGAGCTCGGCGCCCTCGAGGGGTTTGAACTTGTTGAAGAGGGGAGCGATGACCGCCGGGTAGAGCCACAGGAGGCCGAACTGGAAGGCGGTGAGGACGAGGAACGACCACAGCCACCACAGGGATCCGAAGCTCTGGAAGAGGAAGACGATCCCGTAGAGCAGCGGCACGCCGAGGAGGCCCGCGAGGACCAGGCCCTTGAGCCGATCGAGGACGAAGAGCCTGGGGGTCGACCGGTTGAAGCCGAACCGCTCCTCGAGCACGAAGGTGGTGTAGACCGACCACGGGAGGTTCAGGAGCATGGAGATGGCGGTGAAGGCGACGAGGAAGAGGACTTCGTGGTGGATGCCCCAGTCGGGAAGAGCGAGGTAGAGTTTTTCTGCGCCTCGGAAGGGGAACCAGTAGAAGAGGAGCACGGCGTCCCAGGCGAGCCGCGCCTGACTTAAGTTGAGCCGGGCCGTCCCGTAGCTGATGGCCTTCTGGTGGTCCGCCAGGGAGAGAAAATGCCTGAATTCAAACGGCACCTCGGACTTATTTTTTTGAAAAGTGTTCACTTGGCGTCGGGCGAGGTATATTTCTGCGAGGTGGTTGATCACGACCAACGAGATGAAGGTAACCTGAAGGTAGTACGTATAGAGGTTAGTCATAATGATCCTGGTGAAGACGTTTTACGCATACAACGACCTCCGGAACTTCAGCTACCTGATCTACGACGACCAGAAGGGTGAAGCCTGGGTCATCGATCCCTACGAAGCGGGCCCGATGATTGAGTATATCAAAAAAAATTCCCTTGAGCTCAAGGGAATCTTGAACACCCACCAACATTTCGACCACGTCCGAGGAAACGCCCCCCTCCAGGAAGCCTTCGGGAGCCCGGTCCAGCGACTGCGGAATTCCCAGACCGTCTTCCTTAGTCAGGAGCAGTGGATCGAGACGCTGGATACTCCCGGCCACACCATGGACCACAAGGTGTTCCTCTGGAAGAGCTCCGGTGCGGTGAGAGCCCTCTTCTCCGGGGACACGCTCTTCAACTCGGGCGTGGGGAATTGCAAGAACGGGGGCGACGTTCCCACGCTCTACCAGACGACGAAGATGCTCATCGACGCGCTCCCGGAGGAGACCCTCCTCTACCCGGGACACGATTACCGCAGACGCAACCTGGAGTTCGCCCACATGGTGGAGCCGGAGAACGAAGCGGTGAGGGCGGAGCTCGGGAGCCTCAAGGACGTGAACACCCACGACCTGGGGCCCGTGAGCCTGGCTCAGGAACGGAAGGTGAATCCATTCCTGCGGCTCGATTCCTCGGAGCTGCGGCACCACCTTCGGATCCAGAACGACGAGAGAGAAATTTTTTATAAACTACGGTCCCTGCGGGACAGCTGGTAAAGGATGGGTATGAAGAAGGCAACGAAGAAGGTAACGAAGAAAGCAGCAAAGAAAGCAGCGAAGAAAGCAACGAAGAAGGCGGCCCCGAAAGCAACCAAGCCGAGGGCGGCCCCGACCGCACCGAAGGCGGCAAAGAAAACTTCAACGAAGAAGGCCCCGAAGAAGAAGACTCCGGCGAAGCACGAATCGGCCGCCGTGATCAACTCCGGCATCCCCAAGACCGGAGAGCAGGCGCCGGCCTTCACGCTCAAGGACCAGAACGGGAACGCCGTTTCTCTCTCGGACTTCGAGGGGATGAACGTCGTCATCTATTTCTACCCGAAGGCGATGACCCCCGGGTGCACCACCCAGGCCTGCGGTCTTCGGGATTCGACCTTCGACCTGCGTGACGGGGAGATCAAGGTCCTCGGCATCAGCGCGGATCCGGTGGAGAAGCTCAAGAAGTTCGAAGAGAAGGAGAAGCTCAACTTCACCCTCCTGTCGGACCCGGACCACCAGGTCGCCGAAGCCTACGGCTCCTGGGGCCTGAAGAAGTTCCTAGGCCGAGAGTACATGGGGATCCTGCGGCAAACTTTTCTCCTGGATAAAAAAGGTAAGATTCTGGGCGTGTTCCACAAGGTGGACACGAAGACCCATCACCAGGATGTGCTGAAGTTTTTCAAGAGTCTAGGATGAGCTTCTCTTCCATCACGTCGAGCCGCAGCTCGGTCTGTAGCCGGCGGATGAGATCTTTAAGGTTTTCAGTAGCTTCCACCGGGCAGCGGACGTCGATGTCCCGGTAGGAACCCCTGAGCGACTCGTCGGTGGTGGAGAAATAGCAGAGGCCTTCGTTGGACTCGAAGGTAAAGTACACGAAGAACGCCTCGTCCTTCGGAACCCGAAGGCGGGTGTAGTAGAGCTGTTTGCTCTGCTGATAGGTGTGCGCCATAGTTTCCTTGACTAAAATTCATATGGACTTAAAATAATTGGTATAGAAAGTCAAAAAATTTAAGAAGTTATGTCATGGAGGACGCTTTGAAAAAGACCTTGGCCCTGAGTGGGTTACTGCTACTTCTAGGTACTTCCTGCGCCAAGCTCCGAAAACTCGAACGCGACCTCGTCGGCGCCGATGACAAAGAAAAGACTTCTCCCTCTGACAAGCCGGTTTCCCGAGAGCAGTACAATCAGCTTCTGGTGAAGTACGAGCAGCTCTCGCAGAAGTACGAAGAGCTCAAGGAAAACCCAAACGCGAACAAGTCGTCGCTGGTGGATGAGATCGACAAGTCCCAGACCGAGAACTTCGCGAGCACCACTCCGAACGTGACCACGGAGACCGTGGACGTCTTCGGCGGCGCCCTGCCGGCGCAGGATACCTCGAAGCCCATCGACGTCTCCGACGACCTCGAGTCGCAGCTGGGCCTCTACCGCCGGGGCCTCGCGCTGAAGAAATCCAACCCGGGCGAAGCCACCAAGATCTTCCAGAGCCTCGAGACGAAGGGAGCTCCGGCGGTGAAGGTGCGGGCCAAGCTCCAGGTCGGCGAGCTCCTCCTCGGGAAGCAGCAGTACGACATCGCCCTCCAGGTCTTCGAGGACATCATCTCCGGCTCGGCCCACTCCGGCGTGGTGCTGGACGCCCTCCGGTACGCGGTGGTGTGCGCGGAGAAGCTCAACATTCCCAATAAGAAAGAGCAGTACGCCTCCATGCTCAAAGACGTGTTCGAAACAACAGGCCAGGGAATCTAGTGAAAAAAGATCCAAGCAAACTCCTCCTCCTCCTGCTCCTTCTCTCGCAGAGCTCGGCGCTCCTCGCCCAGGACGATCTGGACGATGCGGATCTCAACGCCCTCTTGAACGAGACGAGCCAGCCCGAGGCGCCGCCGACCCCGGACACCACCACCGTGCCCGTCGACACCTCCGTCGAGAACCCGAGCACCGATCCGTCGGCCCCGCCGGCGGACAATCCCATCGCCACCGAGACCCCGGAGATCCCTTCGTCGGAGACCGTGGACCTCGAGTTCGGAGACGGAGACCAGTTCGTGGAGGAGCCGTCAGCCCCGATCTCCCTCGACGACGAGGGGAACAAGGTCGCGGCTCCGAAGGACGACCAGCTCGACCTCTCGGACTTCGCGGAGTCCACGCCGATCCCGAAGAAGGGACAGAAGCCCGCGCCGGCGAAGAAGACGGCGCAGAAGCCCGCCCCCGCGCCGGCCGAGAAGACCGACGACCTGGATGACCTGAAGAAAGACGTCGCTCCGGAGAAGCCGGCCGTCGCCGAGGACAAGCCCGCGGGCGACGCTCCGGAGGTGAAGGTGGCGACCCCGGCCGTGTTCGACGTGGGCCGGGAAGAACGGGACCTCCTGGGCCTCGCGCTCAACATCCAGGGACAGATCTCGGACAACGAGTGGAGCGAGGTCGCCATCGCCGCCAAGGTCGACAGCTACACCGTGGTCAAGGACGACTGGCTCTTCAAGATCTCGAAGCGGATCTTCGGCTCCGGGTACTACTACCCGAAGATCTGGTCCATCAACTCCTACATCACCAACCCGCACTTCATCGAGCCGGGGATGGTCCTCTCGTTCACCACCGGAAGCGGCACCAGCGCCCCCGAGGTGAAGGTCGGCTCCTTCACCAGCGACGAGATCAGCGCGGCCCCGGGGTCCATCGCCAACAGCAACCCGGAGGACCTCAACAACTTCGGCGAGGAGGCTAAGCCCGCCTGGGTCGACGAGAAGGGCGAGCTCGCCAAGCAGGGGATCTACTTCCAGTACGCCTCGGAGGAGACGATGGACGACCTCACGCGGGTGGGGGCCGAGGCCCTCAACAAGGAGTACGAGAACTACGATCCGCCGCCGAGCGAGTTCGACATCGTCCTCCCGAAGAACTACGACAAGAACGGCTTCGACAAGAACTCGCGGATCTTCTACTCGTTCAAGGAAGGCTTCTACCTCAGCACCTTCGTCTCCACCAACATCGTCCAGGACTTCGGCTCCATCGTGAACGGGCCCGACGAGAACATCTTCTTCACCACCACGGACCGGGCCTTCGTCCAGTTCGACGAGACCATGAACGTCATGGCGGGGGACCGCTTCTCGGTCTACTCCTCCGGCGGGAAGGTCCGGCACGTGAACTCCGACCGCGCGGGGTACAAGTACTCCATCGTCGGACAGATCAAGCTCCTCCGGAAGATCCAGGACAAGTGGGAGATCGAGTTCACGGACGTGGCGGGGACCCCGCAGCGGGGCGACCGGATCACCGCGTACACGCCGAAGATCGACCGGATCACCCGCACCTACAACTCGAAGCTCGTCGAGGCCGCGATCCTCGCGACCTTCCAGCCGATGCAGACCATCCTGGGCGTCGGGGACGTGGTCTACCTGGACCGCGGCCGGGCCGATGGCCTCGAGATGGGGAACGTGCTGGAGGTCTACGGGTTCAAGGACCGCCTGTCCAACCGGAAGATCACCAACCAGCCGACCTACAAGCTCGGCGAGCTGACCGTGATCACGCTCACGGATAACTTCGCGACCGCCCTGGTTTCCAATTCCATCAGAGACTTCTACGCGGGAGACCTGGCGATCACCAAGACCAAGGAAGCCCACCTGCGGGAGCAGAACGCCAAGAAGTCGAAGACCGAACGGACCACGGACCGGGTGGCCGGGGATAACCTCAACGAGCTCGACGTCGAGCTCAACCTCGAAAACCTCAACGACGACCTCCTGAAGCAGGCTGACAAGATCCAGCTCACCGAAGACGAACTCGCCGAGCTCGACCGCCAGGAGCGGGAGAAATCGGTGATCAAGGATTCGGAAAGAGATGTGAAGGCCCTGGAGCGTCTGGAAAATGAAATCGAGGGTGCCGAGAGCATCCTAAATGACGCAAAACTTGATGAAGATAAGCTCCTTGAAGACCAAAACCTCAACGAAATTGAGAAAAAACAGGGCACTGAAGCGGATTCACTCGAGGATATCGAGGAAAATCTTGGGAAGCGGTATGTTGACGAGGATCTCAATTCGAAGGACAACCCGTACGGCTTAACCGAGTTTGACGTCGAGGAAGTGGACGAGCTCCTTAATATTGAGAAAGATGCACCAAAAAAATAAGGTCTAAGCACTAGCCATAGAGTTGGTGCTTAGGTTAAATTAAGTCCGCGTGCACCCTTAGCTCAGCTGGATAGAGTAGTTGGCTTCGAACCAATTGGT
>SXUH01000323.1 GCA_005791855.1 Bdellovibrionales bacterium | reverse complement strand
CTCCTCGTGAACCCGAACCTCCGGCTCTCGAAGACCATCGGCCGGAACTGGCGCGGGACCTTCCGCTACGACTACCAACAGAACTTCTCCAAGGACGAGGAGAACTTCGCCTTTAAGAAGTCGACCTACGGGCTGGAGCTCGAGTACCTCTTCTAGGACTCGGTCGGGGAGTGGAATCAGCCCAGTAGGATCGCAAGAAACGGGTGGTAAACCTCGCGCGACGGATCTAGAGTACTGCCATGACCGACTACGAACGAATTGAAAAAGTTATCAAGTACATCGACGCCCACTACCAGGAGCAGCCGTCGCTCGCCACCCTCGCCCGGGTCGCGAACCTGAGCGAATCGCATTTCCAGAAGCTCTTCAGCCGGTGGACGGGGGTCTCGCCCAAGTCCTTCCTCCAGTTCCTCACCGCGCAGAAGGCGAAGCAACTCCTGCTCGCCTCCAAGGACGTCCTGACGGCGTCCCTCGAATCGGGCCTCTCCGGACCCGGCCGGCTCCACGATCTCATGATCTCCATCGAAGCGATGTCCCCGGGCGAGTTCAAGACGAAGGGCAAGGGGATCGAAATCCTCTACGGCACCCACGCGACCCCCTTCGGAAGCTGCCTCATCGGGCTAACTCCGCGGGGGATCTGCCACATGGCCTTCTTCGACGCGGACAAGGACCGGGCGATCGCGGAGATGAAAGAGCGCTGGGCCGGGGCGACCTTCAGGCCCTCTCAGGTGAAGACCGCACCAGTGATCCGCGAGCTCTTTAAGAAGACTGGAAAAAGACGCTTCTCACTTCTCCTCCGAGGGACCCCGTTCCAGATAAAAGTCTGGGAGGCCCTCCTCTCTATCCCCGAGGGGGAGGTCGTTTCCTACAACCACCTCGCCAAGCTCGCCGGGTCCCCGAAGGCGTCTCGGGCGGTTGGCTCCGCGGTGGGTAGCAACACCATCGCCTACCTCATCCCCTGCCACCGGGTGATCCGTGAGACCGGTTTCCTGGGCCAGTACCGTTGGGGTGAATCCCGCAAGAAAACGATCCTCCACTGGGAGCTCACGCGGAAGGAAAAACTCTAGGATTCCCCATTGATCTGGGGCAGTTAGGAGCGCAGGAATCGGGTGTTCGTAGGCCCTCTTAGGTCTTATATTGTTCAGAAAAAGGACAATCCGTGGACACCCCTCAGCACCTCGCCCTCGACCTCGCCGTCTCCGCGGCCAAGCAGTGGTTAGATGGCCTTGAGGACCGACCAGTATCTTCGACTGTGAGTCTAGAGGAGCTTCGCTCCCGTTTCGATCGGAAGCTCGGGCACAGTGGGATTCCCGCAGATCGGGTCGTGCGGGACCTCGTCGAAGCCTCGAAGGGCGGCATCCTCGGCAGCGCCGGAGGGAGGTTCTTCGCCTGGGTGATTGGCGGCTCACTGCCCTCGGCCCTCGCGGCCGACTGGCTCACATCAACGTGGGATCAGAACGCGGCCCTCTACGCCTGCGGGCCCGCCGCCAGTGTCATCGAAGAAACCGCCGGGGAATGGATCAAGGAGCTCCTCCACTTACCGAGGGAAGCGTCCTTCGCGTTCACCACCGGCTGCCAGCTCGCCCACTTCACCTGTCTGGCGAGCGCCCGGTCCGCCGTTCTGAAGCGGGCGGGCTGGGACGTGAACAACGATGGCCTCGCCGGGGCACCACCGATCCGTGTTCTCACGAGCGAGCATCGGCACGCTTCCGTGGACCGGGCCGTCCGCTACCTCGGCCTCGGGAACAGGTCCCTCCGCTCCGTCGCGACCGACGAGCTTGGCCGGATCCGGGTGGACTCGTTCGAGGAGGCCCTCGGCGGTTCTCCCGGTCCCACCATCGTGGTCCTGGACGCCGCGGACCTAAACATCGCCGCCTTCGATCCCTTCGAGGAGATCATTCCCCTGGCGAAGGCCACGGGCGCCTGGGTTCACATCGACGGGGCCTTCGGCCTCTTCGCCCGCGCCTCCGAGAGGCTCCGGGGCTTCACCAAGGGCATCGACCTCGCCGATAGCTGGGCGACCGACGGGCACAAGTGGCTCAACGTCCCCTTCGACTGCGGCGTCGCGATCATCCGCGACCGCGAGGCCCACCGGGAGGCCATGACGATCAGTGCATCTTACATCTCGCCGGAGAGGCAGGCCCGGGACCAGATCGACTGGAACCCGGAGTGGTCTCGGCGAGCGAGGGGGATCCCGGTCTACGCTGCTCTGAGGGAGCTCGGGAAGGACGGTGTCGCCGACCTCGTCGAGCGCTCCACCGCCTTCTGCAAGACCCTCGTCGGGGAGATCGGTAAGCTGCCCGGGGCCCAGCTGCTCTGGGAGCCGCAGCTCAACCAGGGCCTGCTGCGGTTCCTCGACCCGCGTCCCACCGCCACCGAAGCTGACCACGACAAGAAAACAGAGCAGGTCATCGCCGCGATCAACGCCAGCGGCAAAGCGTTCTTCTCTCCGACCGTCTGGCAGGGGAAGCAGGCGATGCGGGTGAGCGTCGTCAACTGGAGGACCACGGACGCCGACATCCGGAGAACGATCGAGGTGGTGAAGAAGATTCTAGGGGGTTGATTCGCTCAAAACCTGCCCTCGCTCCAAAACTAATGATGCTTCGTCGTTGGTTGTGAGACGCACAGAGGATGCGGATGTTGTTTGCGGTCCGGTCGCCGCCCAGAGCGTAGGGGTGGATGTGGTCCCACTGGAGGTTTCTGCGTTCATTACAGCGGGTGCCGTCTTTGTGTCTGTGCTCGCATTGGTTTTTTGAACGGTAAATTGATAAGGCGGCCAGTCTCCAGAATGAGTTTGGTTTAAAATTGGTTTTTCAGAACTAACTTAAACTTCTCAAACAGGAGACCGACCAATGAGTATCGAGACAGAGTACGACCACTATATCG
>SXUH01000322.1 GCA_005791855.1 Bdellovibrionales bacterium | reverse complement strand
GCCATCAAGCTCCTGAATAACTACCGGCCGAAGGTCCCGCAGTGGAGCGAGACCGTCCTCACCGCCATCGGCAACAGCGCGGGCTACGGCATCCACGTCTCCGAGGGCCAGGGCCTCTCCCTCGGCGGGACCTGGGTGGAGTTCTACGCTCCCATCACCCACGGGAACTCCGGCGGCGTGCTCTTGAACGAAGCGGGCCTCGCGGTCGGCGTGGTCCGCTCTCAGAGCGTGGCCCAGATCAAGCGCTTCGAGGGCGAGCGGGTCTACAACCTCGCCACGAGCATGACCCTCACCATCAAGCTCGTCCGGGAAGCCCTCGCGGAAGACCCGGTGACCCTTGAGAAGTTCAACCAAGCTGTGGTTGAATAGGGGGATGTACCTCCGAACCCTCCTCCTCTCCCTCTCGGTGCTCATGGTGGGCTTCTGCCTCACGCTCTACTTCCAGACGGACCAGAGTGTCCGGTCGATGAACTTCGACCAGTACAAGAACCTGAGCTACAACGACGAGCGCTCCCACTCGCTGGAGGACCTCAACCAGAAGATCGCCCCCTACAAGCTCGAGCGTATCCTCCAGGAAGTGGTGGAGAAGAACCGCCTGGCCGGGGAGAAGACCCGGGTGATGGAGCTGGGCCCGGGCAACGGCCGGGTGCTGATGACCCTCAAGAAGCAGTTCCCCTCGGTGGAGTTCTACGGGATCAACAAGGAGAAGACCCACACCTTCTACCGGCGCGAGAGCTTCATCCTCACGGGCCTTAAGTTCGAGCTCTTCACCAAGCCCGAGCTGGACACCATGGACCTGCCCTTCATCGTCTTCCAGGACCTGGACTTCGGCGCCCGGATCCCCTACGAGGAGAACAAGTTCGACCTCATCTACTCCCAGGCGACCCTCTCGCAGATCAAGTACAAGTTCGAACTCCTAAGCGAGGTCCTGCGGGTCCTGAAGCCCGGCGGGGTCTCCTTCCACACCGACGTGACCGGGGTGAACGTCTACGGCCGGGGGCTCGTCATGGACCTCTGGGACGCCATGGCCGAGGTGCGCCGGCGCGGGATCGAGGTGAGTGTCCTGGAGAACCGGGAGACGATCCGCTTCCGGAAGTCCAGGACCAATGCCCTCTTCCCCCTCACCCCCCACCTCCCCCTCCCGGAGAACCTGGAGAACATTCCGCAGGAACTGCGCAAGCCCCAGATGAACTACAACCTGAGCTACTAAGCTCCTAGACACCGGGTTGTAATTTTTTCAAATCCCCCCCGCCGGGGGAAAAGAGGTTCAGAATACTCCTATCCCTCAAAGGAGATCCTATGAAACACCTCCCCTTGCTCCTCGGCTTCAGCCTCGTCCTCCAGACCCTCCCGGCCTTCGCCGACGTCTCCCCCGAAGACCTGGACGAGAAGGCCCTGCGGGCGTCGAAGATCCTGAAGAACCTCGTCGAAGAGAAACTCATCCCGAAGCTCCTCATCAAGGAAGCCACCTGCGTGGCCGCCGTCACCCTCTACAAGGGCGGACTCCTGGGCCTCGGCGCCAAGGGCGGAAAGGGAGTGGCCTCCTGCCGGACGAAGGACGGCTGGAGTAACCCGAGCTTCCTCAACCTCACGGGTGCGAACCTCGGTCCCCAGATCGGCGTGGGCAAGGTCGACATGGTCCTCGTCTTCGTCGGCGAGGACTCCACCGACCAGTTGAAGAAGCGGAACTTCAGCGGAGACGCGCAGGCGACCCTCATCGCCGGTCCGGTTGGCCGCGAGGCCCTGGTGGGCGTGGACCTGAAGCTCGAGAACGGGATCTACTCCTACTCCAAGGGCAAGGGCCTCTACTTCGGCGCCACCATCGGCGCGGTGATGATCAAGCCGGACCGGGACTCGAACGAACTCCTCTACCCGGGGGTGGACGCGACGAAGATCCTGAAGACCCCGGCCGACGGCAAGGTCCTTCCGGCGTCGGCGAGCACCTTCCTCGAGAGCCTCGAGGAGATCGATCCGCGGTCAGAAGACTAGGTCCTCCGCCGAGAGGGTCAGACGAGCTCGAAGAGTTTTTCGACGAGGGCCTTGTCGATCTGCCCCTCTCCCTTGAAGTGCAGGCAGGACTTTCCCCTCCGGTGCGAAGCCAGGTCCGCTTCGAGAGACGCGAAGGCCTCGGGCCGATCGTAGAGCGGCTGGAAGTAGAAGGTGACTTTCTTCGGCTGGACCTTGTAGCCGCAGAAGAAGTTCCCCGCCGCGTCCTTGAACGTCACCAGGGACGGCGTCACTTCCCGGACGAGGTTCTTCCCCGAGCCCTTGATGGTCTTCTCTAGAATCGCACAGTCCACGGTCATGCTCCTGATATAAAAGGGCCCGTCACTCTGGACGAGCCCTTTGAGTTTGAACTTAGCTTCCGCAGCTCACGCAGTCTTCCGGGTTGTCGATGGAGCAGACCATCGCCGCCTGCTGCTCGGCCTCGGACTTCTTCGGAGTTTCCTTGATGGTGAACTTGATCGCGTCCACCGCTGGCCGGGTCCGGAGGTAGTACATCCCCGTCTTGAGCCCGAGCTTCCAGGCGGCGAAGTGCAGCGACGACAGCTTCCCGAAGTTCGTGTCCTCCATGTGGATGTTGAGACTCTGGGACTGGTCGATGTAGGCCCCGCGGTCCGCCGCCATCTCGAGGATGGACTTCTGCTTGATCTCCCACACCGTTCGGTAGAGGTCCTTCAGGTTCTGCGGGATCTCCGGGATGTACTGGACGGAGCCGTTGTGCGCGATGATCCGGTCCTTCATCTCTTCGTTCCAGAGGTTCAGGGCGATGAGGTCTCGCACCAGGTGCTTGTTGACGATGGCGAACTCTCCGGAGAGCACGCGGCGGGTGTAGATGTTCGAGGTCACCGGTTCGATGCACTCGTTGTTCCCGAGGATCTGCGAGGTGGAGGCCGTCGGCATCGGCGCCATGAGCAGGGAGTTCCGCACGCCGTAGGTTTTGATCTTCGCCCGGAGGGTGGTCCAGTCCCAGCGGTCGGACGGACGAACCTTCCACATGTCCGGCTGGAGGATCCCCTGGGAGATCGGCGAGCCTTCGTAGGAGTCGTAGTGGCCAAACTCCTTGGCGAGGTCCGCGGAGGCCGAGAGGGCCGCGTAGTAGATGGTTTCGAAGATCTCCTTGTTCGCCCGGCGCGCTCCTTCGGAGTCGAACGGAAGCCGGAGCTTGAAGAAGGTGTCGGCCAGGCCCTGCACGCCGATCCCGATGGGACGGTTCTTCAGGTTGGAGTAGCGCGCCTCTTCCACCGGGTAGTAGTTCAGGTCGATGATCCGGTTGAGGTTCCTCGTCACCTGGTAGGTCACCTCGAAGAGCTTCTTGTGGTCGAATTCGCCATTGATCACGAAGCGCGGGAGCGCGATGGACGCGAGGTTACAGACCGCGATCTCCTTCTCCGAGGTGTACTGGATGATCTCCGTGCAGAGGTTCGAAGACCGGATGGTCCCGAGGTTCTTCTGGTTTGATTTTTCGTTGGCGTGGTCCTTGTAGAGCATGAACGGAGATCCGGTCTCGATCTGGGACTGGATGATCTTGTACCACAGGTCGCGCGCCTTGAGGGTCTTGTGGGCCCGGCCCTCCATCTCGTACTGGACGAAGAGCTTCTCGAACTTCTCCCCGTAGCACTCGGCCAGACCCGGTGCCTTGTTCGGGCAGAAGAGGGACCACTCGGCGTCGGTCTCGACGCGCTTCATGAACAGGTCGTTGATCCACAGAGCGTAGAACAGGTCTCGGGCACGGAGCTCTTCCTTCCCGTGGTTCTTCTTGAGCTCGATGAAGTCCTCGATGTCCGCGTGCCACGGCTCGAGGTAGATGGCGAAGGCGCCCTTGCGCTTGCCGCCGCCCTGGTCGACGTAGCGGGCGGTGTCGTTGAACACCCGGAGCATCGGGACGATGCCGTTGGAGGTGCCGTTGGTGCCCTTGATGAACGACCCCTTGGCGCGGATGTTGTGGATCGACAGGCCGATCCCGCCGGCGCTCTGGGAGATGAGGGCGCACTGTTTGAGCGTCTCGTAGATTCCCTCGATGGAGTCGTCCTTCATGGAGAGGAGGAAGCACGAAGACATCTGGGCCTTGTTGGTCCCGGCGTTGAAGAGGGTCGGAGACGCGTGGGTGAACCAGCCCTCGGAGATGAGGTGGTAGGTCTTCATCGCCTCTTCGATGTTCCCGATCTGCACGCCGAGGGCGACGCGCATGAAGAGGTGCTGGGGCCGCTCGACGATCTTGCCGTTGACCTTCAGGAGGTAGGAGCGCTCGAGGGTCTTGAAGCCGAAGTAGTCGAACTCGAAGTCCCGGGAATAGGCGATCTCCACGGAGATCCGGTCCTTGAACTCGCGGGCGAAGTTAATGAGCTCCTCGGAGATGAGCGGCTGGGTCTCCCCGGTGTACTCGTTCTTGAAGTTGTAGAGGGTCTCGAGGGTCTCCATGAAGGAGTCCGAGGTCGACCGGTGGAGGTTGGCCACGGCGATCCGGCCGGCGAGGCGGGCGTAGTCCGGGTGGACGGAGGTCATGTAGGCCGAGACTTCCGCCGAGAGGTTATCCAGTTCCTCCGTGGTGATGCCGTCGAAGAGACCGTTGATGGTCCGCTTGGCGATCTGCATGGAGTCCACCAGCGGATCGAGCCCGTAGGTGAGCTGGGAAATCCGGTGGGTGATCTTATCGAACTGAACGGGCTCTCTCTTTCCTGAACGTGTGATGACAAACATGGCGGCTCCTTAAAAATCCATATCGGTTGAAAACGCAAACTGGGCTCCGGCGGGTTCCTTGGTGGAATTCACAACCCCGGCCTTCTGGTACTCGGAGACCTTCCTCTCGAAGAAGTTGGTCTTCCCCTGCATGGAGATGAGCTCCATCCAGTCGAACGGGTTCTTGGCGTTGTAGAGGTTTCCGTACCCCAGGGATCGCATCAGGCGGTCGGCGACGAATCTAATGTACTCTTTCATCATGTCGGCGTTCATCCCGATGAGCGACACCGGGAGGGCGTCGGAGATGAACTCGCACTCGAAGTCCACCGCTTCGGTGATGAGCTCGCGCACGCGGCTCTCGGAGGGCTTGGTCGAGATGTAGTTCTTGTAGAGGAGGCAGGCGAAGTCCGTGTGCAGGCCCTCGTCGCGGGAGATGAGCTCGTTGGAGAACGTGAGCCCCGGCATGAGGCCGCGCTTCTTGAGCCAGAAGATCGAGCAGAAGGCGCCGGAGAAGAAGATCCCCTCGATGGCGGCGAAGGCGATCAGCCGTTCGGCGAAGGACTCGTTGCCGTAGATCCACTTCATCGCCCAGTCGGCCTTCTTCTTGATGCACGGGATGTTGTCGATGGCCTTGAAGAGGTAGTCCTTCTTGGCCGGGTCCTTGATGTAGGTGTCGATCAGGAGGCCGTAGGTCTCCGCGTGGATGTTCTCCATGGCGATCTGGAAGCCGTAGAATGACCGGGCCTCCGGGATCTGGACGTCGTTGTAGAACCGAAGAGCGAGGTTCTCGTTGACGATCCCGTCGGACGCGGAGAAGAAGGCCAGGATGTGTGAAATGTAGTGACGCTCTTGCTCGTTGAGCGAAGCCCAATCATCAAGGTCGGAATACAGATCAATTTCCTCGGCCGTCCAGAAACTAGCCATGGCCTTTTTATACATGTCCCAAATGTCGTGGTACTTTATCGGGAATAATACAAAGCGATCGTTCGTTTGTTTAAGTAGTGGCTCCATGCTTTACCCCAACTCCTTCATGATGTGTGGTCTTTAATAAGCTTCTTAAAACTAGATTAGGAGCTGTTCTGACGTTTGGAAAGAGAAAAAACTAGATATAGTGGTGTCGACAATTATTTGACGGCAATATAACTAGATTTAGTAGTATCTCCGAGTAAATTTGTAGAGAGAAGTTGGAAAAAATAAGTAAAAATCCGCGTCAATCGCGAAAAATTTTGTGGCCTTCACAAAAGCAAATCTAAAATTGCGCACACACTCAGTCCAACACCAAAACCACCGCGGGAAAAAGTTGCCGCTTCGTTGGATCTGAACTTCAACCACGCTTCCCGGACCACGACACTCATCATGCAGGCACCGGAAAACGCCAGGAGAAACGGGAGCCCGAGTCCGGAGAGGGCCACGAAGTTGAACCCGAAGATCGCGGAAGCCGACTCGATCAGTGCGGTAATCGCGTTCGCGGTGAAGGCCCTGGAGACGGAGAACCCCGAGAGGAGAAAGCTCATGGAGGTCACCAGTCCCTCGGGCAGGTTCTGAACGAAGATGGCGATGGTGAGCGGGAGCGACTCCCGGAAGCCCACGGCCGCGACGTCCACGCCGACCGCAAGGCCCTCGGGCATGTTGTGCAGACCCATCACGAACACGAAGAGGAAGGCCCGCTGGTGGCGGACGTTGTCCGTGAGGAGCTTCAGGAGGTGGGCCATGAGGAGGATGAAAGAGGCCCCGAGGAAGAAACCGTTCAAGAGCGGGAGGAAGGACGCGCCTTCTTCCTTTAGCATGGAGTAAGACGGAAGCAGCAGGGAGAACACCGACGCGCTCATCATCACTCCCGAGCCGAAGCTCTCCCACCAGTGCCAGCGGGAGTCCCGCAGGTAGCGGTGGAAGACCACCGGCAGCGAACCCAGAAGCGTCGAGCCGCCGGTGATGAAAACGAGTGCGAGGATTGTCTGCCACGTCATAGAGTCTCCCTGCGGCAGTCTAGCAAGTTTTGTCTATGACAGTATAGAGACTAATGATTAGACGGTGGAAGGGGGCCCAACGTAGAATAAGCACAGGATAATAAACTAAGGAGAGATCTATGAAAATCGACATCGGAATCTCGGAGAAAGACCGGCAGGAGATCGCCCAGGGCCTGGGACGATTCCTCGCGGACACCTACACCCTCTACCTCATGACCCACAACTTCCACTGGAACGTGAAGG
>SXUH01000321.1 GCA_005791855.1 Bdellovibrionales bacterium | reverse complement strand
TATTACTAATAAGTACTGGAGATACTTATGGACCAATCTATTATTACCATCACTGACAAGGCCATCGAACAGATCAAGGCCATCGCCGCGAAGGAAAATCCCGATGGGTCAAAGGGCCTTCGTCTCGCGGTGACCGGCGGCGGCTGCTCGGGCCTCTCCTACAAGATCGAATTCAGTCCGGCAAAGGAAAAGGACAATGTCCTCACCTTCGACTCGGTGAAGGTCCTCATCGATCCGAAGTCCGTGATCTACCTCAAGGGCATCGTCCTCGACTTCAAAGACGGCTTGAACGGTAAGGGCTTCGTCTTCGATAACCCGAATGCCAAGAACACCTGCGGCTGTGGCGAATCGTTCTCCATCTAGGCCATGCTTAACACCTATCGGTTTAGCCGTGGTCGGTTCACTAGGCCCTTCTCGACCTTCCTGATCGCTGGCCCCGATGCGAGGACCTTCCTCCAGGCCCAGTCGACGTTTGATCTCACCGCCCTTGGCCCGGGCCAGTTCCACCTCGCGAGCTTCCTCGATCCGCAGGGAAGGCTCGAAGCCTACGGCTGGCTCCTCGCTGGTCCGGACCGGTTCACCTACCTCGTCCCGCCCGCCCTGGCCGCCGCGACCAACGAACGCTTGAACCGCTTCCTCATCTCCGAGGACGTGACCATCTCCGGCCCCGTCACCCAGGAGTGGACCATCGTCCTGGGCCTAGACGTCACCGCCGGCGCCGATCGAGAAGCCTTCCGCGGAACCATTTTCGAAGAGGAAGCCGTCCTCGTCACCACGGTGGATCCCGCGATCCCGGAGGTGGCCCCGGCCGACGTCCAGGACTGGCGCCTCCTCACCGGCTGGCCCTCCTTCGACGGCTCGGACTTTAAGCCGGACCTCATCACGAACCTGCGCCTCTTCGATCTGAGCGTCTCGAGCAAGGGCTGCTACCCGGGCCAGGAAACCGTCTCGAAGATCGCAACCCGCAGGGGCGCGGCCTACAGCCCCGTGCTGATTGAGACAGACAGGCCGACGCCCGTCGGGCCGATCCTGAACTTCGAGAAACGAATCGGGGAGGCGACGGCCCTCGTCCCGTGGGACAACAGGTTCTACCTCGTGGCTTCCCTCCTGCGGGACTTCCGGGTCCAGGGCATGACCCTCCACTTCCGCATCGACGGGAGCGACTACTCCGGGACGGTGAGGTACTACCCGCTCCTCACCGGCGGCCGGCGCGAGAAGGCCACCGAGCTCTTCTACCAGGCGACCGAAGACTTCAAAAGAGACGACACCGCCAGGGCCGAGGAGAAGCTCCGCCTGGCCATCCGGATCGACCCGACCTTCGCCGACGCCTACGAGAGCCTCGGCGTGATGCTGGGCCGGCTCGACCGGTACCCGGAGGCCATCGGCCTCATGGAAGAGCTCTCGAAGCTCGACCCGACCTCGGTCCTCGCGCACACGAACCTCTCCATGTTCCTCATGAAGCTCGGGAGGATCGAAGAGGCCGAACAGCAGAAGTCCCTGGCCACGGTCAAGTCCTTCCAGAAGTTCGGCGAGGAGGCCCGCCTCAAGGAAAGAGAGGAGTCCGGCAGGAAGCAGCGAGAGGGCGAGTGGCTCCAGCGGGAGTCGATGTTCCGCCAGGTCCTGGAGATCGACGCGGAAGACGCCCTCGCCAACTACGGGCTCGGTTCCATCGCCGTTGAACGCGGGGACTGGGAGACTGCCCTGGGGTATCTCCAGACGGTGCTCCGGACCGAACCGGCCTACTCCGTCGCCTACCTCGCTCTCGGGAAGGCCTACAAGGGCCTCGGGAAGAAGGACGACGCCCGGAAGACCTGGAGGGAAGGGATCAAGGTCGCCGCCGCCAAGGGGGACCTCATGCCCGCCAACCAGATGCAGTTCGAACTGGATAACCTATAGGTTCTTCTTCGAGTAGTGCTTGGCCGCGGATTTCAAAACCGCCCGGAGGTCTCGCAGGTCCTTCCGGTGGGCCACGAGCTTCTTCTCCCAGAGAGGGATCTTCCTCTGGAACTTCCGGAGCTCCCGCTGCTGCTCTTCGACGAGCTCCCAGCCGACCTTGGTGATCAGACCTTTCTTCCTCGCCCACCGGAGGTCACCGAAGGAAAAATTCAGCATGTGGAACTCTTCCACCGCTCGCCAGTAGACCTTCTCCCGTTCTACCCCGGAGAGCGGGCGGTCCAGTTCCTCGAGCCGGCCGGAGGCGATGAGGTCCGCGAAGAGCTTGAAGGCCCAGAAGAAGGTGAAGTAGGCGTGGTAGATGCCCCGGAGGGGCCTCGGCGTGCGTCTCCACGGGGAGTAGTAGATGGCGTCCTCCGGCTCGTCGATGAGCTTTGTGAGGTTGAGGTAGTAGTTGAGGTGGTGGTGCCCGTTCTCGTGCAGGAGATCGTCCATGAGGTCGACGAAGTCGCGGTCGTAGAGGTTGATCATGGAGTACGCCGGCAGGTCCTGGTGGGAGTAGCTCACGAACTCCGACTGCTTGATCGGGACGATCGCCTCGGTGAACGCGCGGAACCGTTCCCAGGACGTCGGGGAGCAGGTCTTGATGATCTTCAGCGCCGCTTCGATCCGGTTGGCGAAGTCCTTCATCTCCTTGAGCGAAGCGGACTTCACCACCAGGTGCTTTCCGACGACGGTGATCGTCGTGTCCATGAGCCTGGCCGTCCCCGTCCGCCGGTCCTTCACTTCTCCGAGGGATGTCTGGGGGACGTAGTCCCAGGACTGCTTCTTGTGCCGGAGCACGTGCCGCTCTCCGAGGGTTACCAGGTGGTTGTCGAAGGCCTTGAGCGTCTGGCCCGAGGCCTTCTTGAGGCTCAGCCCGGTGTTCAAACTCCTAAGGAACCTCCCGGAGAACTCGCTCTTGTTCCACCCGTCGAAGATCTCCTCGTGGAGCTGGGAGAACTCCGGGCCGTCGTCCACGTGCTCGGTGGCTTCGGAGAAGTAGAAGAGGGAATCGAGCTGACTCAAGAGGAACCAGTTCACGGGTGTGAAGTCGGCGAAGTGGTCAATGTTCTTCTGGAACCAGCGGCTTGCTTTGAGCTTGGGAAAATCCCGCGCGTCCTTCGAGAGGGACCTAACCTCTTTTTGATACTTTCGGACGAGTCTGTCTTTTAACCGGGAATAGAACAGGGGGGAGAATTTCATAAAAAGTGGCTGGGATGGAGAGATTCGAACTCTCGACCAACAGATTAACAGTCTGCTGCGCTAACCAACTGCGCCACATCCCAACTAAGCCTAAAAGGTCTGTAATTTATAAACCCCACTGCCTTTGTTGTCCAGTTCCTTTTAATTTAAATTGATTGGGGATTCAGTAGATAAAAAAGCTAAAGTATTTCGATTGTTTGACCGATAAAGTCAACAATGGAAAAGGTTTAAAAATGCCCTCTTTTGTACTCCAGGCTCTAAAAATTTTAGGTCCGGAAGAGATACTAAAGCTCACTGAGATCGGGAAGGCCCAGCCGGCTCGCCTGAAGAAGGTCGTGGGGATCGACTTCGACATAACCGAGAAGCCGTCGAAAAGGACTAAAAAGAGTGAGCCCGAGGGTAAGGTCATCGCCTTCCCGGGCTCGCGGACCTTCCGGCCCGAGCCCGCGGTTGAGGAAGAAAAAAAAGAAGTCCCTCCGGAGACCGGCGACCAGTCGACGATCCTGACCTCGGAAGACGTCCTCGCCCAGTGGGAGCGGACGAAGCAGCGGGAGGAGACGGTTCAGAAGGAAGAGGCCCTCACCCGGTACTCCAGGTCCAACGAGATGTACGTCGTGAAGAGCGTGAGCCACGAGGGGAAGAAGCAGTCCCGGTTCGCCGCCACCAACGGCGTGCTCATCAATAAGAAGCAGGCCTAGAAGGGGATCGCCGTAATCTTCTGCGGAGTCTTCACTCCGAGATCTTTCACCAGCTGCGGATCCAACGACACCTGCCCGTCTCCGTGCACCTGGAGCATGGTCCGCACGGCGAAGAAGTCGTACTCCGGATGCTCGAGCGAGATCAGCACGTCGCGCGCCTTGGTGGCGTCGTAGGTCTTCGAGGAGATCAGGAGGCCCGTGATCTTCTCCTTGATGGGCTTGATGTCCCGGAGCGGGCAGCGGTAGTGGGGCCCGCCGTCGAAGGGGTCGACCTCGTGGGTGTACTTGAACCCGATGGCCTCGAGCATCTTCTTCACCGGCTCCGTGTCCTTGCCGACCTTGCCGATCGACTCCCGGGCCTCCATCGGGAGGAGAGTCTGGTAGATGTTCTCCGACGGAAAAAGGCTCAGGATGAACTCCTTGTTACTCCGGCTCAGGATGTCGGCTTCGTGGTAGTTCATGTTCAGGAACCTCCGGCCGACGGCTTCCCAGAGCGGAGAGTTGTCGTGCTTATCCAGCGGCGGCATGAGCTCGGAGTGGACCGTGGGCTTGAAGCGATCCGGGTTGATGCCCATGTAGAGGAAGCGCACGAAGGAGAGCTGCTTGCCGAGCTTCTCCTTGTGGCCCCGGAAGTCCGGGTTAAGGATGAGGCCCCCGATCTCCGTCGGGCCATTGGTGTCGAGGCCAAGCTTCAGCGTGCCGTGGACGAACCCCGTGTTGATGGTCCTCGAGAACTTCGCCTCCTGGCCCACGGTCAGGTAGAAGTGCGGCTCGTCCTCGGTCCCGTGCTTGGCGTGGATCATGGAGACGCCGAGGATGCTGCCGCTCGAGACGTCTTCGAGGACGAAGATGTAGTAGTTCTTCGACAGGTCCGGGTGGGGGTTGTGGAAGCTCTTCATGGAGCTCTCGATCTTGGCGCTGATGATCTCCTCGTCCGGCGGGAGGTTGATGAACGTGAGGATGGTGCTCAGTTTATAAAGATCCTTCAGATCCTTCGGTTGGACTGATCTCAGAATGTACATTCAAAGTCCTCGCTGGATGGTTTTTTCAATCTTCGCAACTGCCGAGAAGGGAAGGCTCCAGGGCAAGGTCAGAGAGTAGCAGCTCGCTTCGCGGGTCCCGTAGATGCCACTCTCTTCGAGTTTCCTGGCCCCTTCCTTCAGTGGGTAGTACCCAATTTTCGGAGGTCCCGCCAGCAGCTGTGAATTTTTTAGAACATCAAGGAGCTTACCATGGATTCTTGGCCATTTACCTTTAGGGCCCCATAAATCATTGCTTAACGCATAGTTTAAAAATATTGCTAATGACTGTCCAGCCATGGTTTGGTCTATTTTTGAAGGAAGAGGCGATCTGGACAGGTATGCGGTCCCGAGGGTACCGAAATCGAGGAAGGCAGCTTGGAGCTCTGAAGCCACGAACTCGGAGACGCCGTAGGGTCGCCCGTCGATGACCGGATCAGACGTCGGCCGCGCATCTCTGGCCTGCTCTAGATTCTCGTAGCAAACGTAATCCCATCCAGGGATGAGGACTTCGGAAAGTTCTCGCTCCGAGCTATCTCGGTCCTCGAGTTCGGCCCGGATGAGCTTCGGGAATTGAAGATCGAGGACCGGGGAGTCTGCGGATAAGTTTAGCTCTGTCTTCTGCGAGTTCACCTGCTGGATGAGTCGCTCCGCAAGCTCCGTCTCTATGGTCCTAAGTGTCATGCTACCTTTTGACTGTATTCCTTGATTTCTCTCTGGGGGGTAGGGATAATAGCCTCACACTTCGGAGGATACTACTATAGAAGCCGTGTTGAAAACCTTTGAGCAGTTCTACGCTCGGAAAGAGTACGGGCAGGCGATCGGGGTTTTGAAGGCGAACAAGGATGAAATCTCCCCGGGTGTCTGGAACTACAACCTCGGCACGACCTACGCGCAGGTGCGGAACCTGCCCCTGGCGAGGTACCACCTGCTCCAGGCGGAGAAGGCCGGCTTCGACGACCAGGCGGTGGTCCGGAACCTGGGCCAGGTCGAAGCGGAGCTCGGAGTGGAGAAGCTCGAGAAGCCGTACTCCCTGACCGACCACCTCTTCCGGGTCGGGTTCTTCGTCTCCGATGGGATCATCGTCACCTTCTGCCTCCTCCTATTGACCATCGGGGTCTGGCTCGTCCGGAGGAAGCTGAGTCTGCGGCCCGTGGGGGCCATCCTCGCGGCCGTCCTCGTCCTCGCGGGGGTCAACGTCTGGCTGGTGAACCTGCCCGTGTCCATCGTCGTCGAGCCCCAGGCCATCCTCGAGGGCCCCTCGGCCATCTTCGCCACCAACGAGGAACTGACCCCGGGCCTCAAGATCGTCACCCGGGACGAGGGCCAGTGGAAAAAAATCATCTTCCCTTCCCGGTACGCGGGGTGGATCAAGAACAGCGGACTCAAGGAGCTAGACTAAGATGAGCTACGAAAACGAGATGCGGGACCGGATCGGCCGCGGAGAGAACACCGGCGAGCGCCTCGACATCCCCCTCCTGCGGTACATGTGGGACTCGAGCCCCCTGTCGTTCCTGAAGAAGGAGAGCTACCACGACTTCTTCAAGAAGATCTCCGTCCTCAACTCCTTCACCGACAACGAGATCCGGCTCTTCACCGGCTTCCTCCACCGCCGGGAGTTCATGGCCAACGAGATGATCTTCAAGCAGGGCGACTCCGGCTACGGCTTCTACTTCATCTTCAGCGGCTCCGTGAACATCTTCTCGAGCCCGGCCCCGAGCGAGGAGCTCGGGGACTTCGTCATCAAGCTCGAGAAGCACCAGTACTTCGGGGAGATGGGTCTCCTCGAGGAGTTCAACCGCCGGAGCGCCACCGTCACGGCGGCGGAGAACACGGTCCTCCTGGGGATCTTCAAACCGGACCTCGATCGGATGCTCCAGGTCTACCCCGTCCTGGGGGCGAAGTTCCTCCGGGAGACGGCCCTCATCATGGCCAACCGGATGGGGCAGATCACCCGGGAGATCGTCGCGCTGAAGAAGCGGATCAAGGAACTGGAGCAGCGGGTTTAACCAATGAGACGGATCCAGACCACAAAGCTCGTCCTCTTCGTCCTCATGCTGGTGGCGGCGGTGGTCTTCGCCTTCTACTTCCCGCGGCTCACCCTCCCGTTCGGCTTCGCCTACATCATCTACCTCATGAGCAGGCCCTTCACCCTCCGGCTCACCACCGGGAGCCGGAAGCAGCGGCTGGTCTACTTCGCCTTCATGACCATCGCCCTGATCCTCCTGTTCCTGCCGCTCTTCGCGACCTTCTACAACATCGACACGGACTTCATGAAGCTCTCGGCCCAGCTCCCGGAGGCGCAGCGGATGATGCAGGAGAAGTTCATGGAGCTCAACGAGAAGTTCCACGGCCGCTTCGGGTTCCACCTGAAGATCGACCCCGTGAGGTACGTCATGAACAAGATCCGCTTCCAGGGGGACCTCCTCCTCTCGCGCTTCCCGGACTACCTCACGGCCCTCTTCGAGTGGATGCTCCTCGTGCCCCTGTTTCTCTACTTCTTCTTCATGGAGAGTAAGAACTTCGGCGTCCGGTTCCTCCGGGCCATCCCGAACTCGATCTTCGAGAAGACCTACGTCCTCTTCACCCAGTTCAACATCAAGTTCGGGGAGTACATCGTCGCGAAGTTCATCGAGGCGACGATCCTCGGGACCCTCGTCACCATCGGCATGCTCGCCGTCGGCTTCCCGTACCCCTTCATCCTCGGGTTCATCGCGGGGACGACGAACATCCTCCCGTACATCGGCCCGGTGATCGGCTTCGTCCCGGCCCTCCTCGTGGCCATCCTCTCGAAGGACCCGAACGTCACCGTCTGGGAGATCGTGGTGATCTTCGGGGTCGCGAACCTCATCGACATGATCCTGATCTTCCCGCTCCTCGTCTCGAGGATCGTCAACCTCCACCCGATCGTCGTCGTCATGAGCATCGTCGTCGGGTCCCAGCTCGGCGGGATCGTCTGGATGATCTTCATCATCCCGTTCGTCGCCTTCTTCAAGCTCCTCTTCAAAGAGGTGTACAAAGATCTGTCGGTTCATCTATAAGGAAAGCTATGAAACATCTTCTGATCCTCCTCCTCCTCGTCTCCTGCTCCTCCGACGCGCCCAAGGGGAAGACCCAGGCCGAGATCCTCTACAAGGAAGCCCAGGAGCTGATGGAAGCCGAGCGCTACATCCTCGCGACGGAGAAGCTCAACCTCATCAAGACCCAGCACCCGTACTCCTTCTACGCCACCCCGGCCGAGCTCCTCCAGGCCGACGTCCTCTACGAGCAGGAGAACTACATCGAGGCCGCGGCCGCGTACCTCCTCTTCCGGGACTTCCACCCGAAGCACGAACGGATCGCCTACGTGGTCTTCAAGATCGGCGAGTCGTACTTCAAGCAGATCCCGGACACGATCGACCGGGACCTCGAGCCGGCGATCGAGGCGCTGAAGTACTACGACGAGATCCTGCAGAAGTACGCGGACACGAGCTACCGGAAGACCGCCGAGGAGCGGATCAAGGAAGCCAAGGACATGCTCGTGCAGAAGGACCT
>SXUH01000038.1 GCA_005791855.1 Bdellovibrionales bacterium | reverse complement strand
TCAGTCAAAAAAATGCGGAATGGCGCGGTGAAAAGGTGGCGAAAATAAGAAGGGGAGAGACTTTTCAATCTCTCCCCCGGAAAGGCCTAATAACAACCCTGGGAGGAAATTGTCTTAGGCTATCGATCTGAGTTCTAATCTGCTTTGCAAAGTATTGAGAACGGCCTGGAACTCACTCAGCGTCGGGAGGTTTCCAAAGTGGGTGTTCTCTAGCATGTTCATCGAGACAAAATCAAAAATTTCTACAGGGGTGGATCTCTCGGAGCCCTTTCGGAAGGCCCTCCAGTTAGATTTTCCACTCTTTTTGTAATTTTCAAAGAGATTTTCCACAATTTCTTTCTTCGTCTTGGCCCCGACACCCACTACCTGACCAGTCTCATCTATCTCGAGAAACCACACTTTATAGTCGGTCTGGTTCCTCGGATCACGGTTCGGTTCCACAGCGATTGCTAGGTACATGGGACCTCCTGTTCGTGGTGTGAATCGAAGGCATGAAATCCACCCGTCCGTAGGGGATCCGGATGCCTTCTCGAGCATCCTGCTCATCTACCATCCCAAGTGCCCCGACGAAAGTAACTAAAATTCAGCTAACATCTTCTGGATGGAATTTCAGAGTTTGTCAGAGGGGAGCGGTGGCAAAAAGTATACCCCGCCGCCGCCGCAAACGAATTGGGGCACTTGCCCCTACGGGATCGGTAGCAAAATAGCACTATAAATCAGTACCGAAATTCTTTTGTTCTTAGCGATTCAAAAGTATTCTTCTCTCATCGAACTGTTTCTCGGGAGCTCCCATGTCGGTCCTTCGCTCAACTATTAAAATGGCCATCGCCACCTTCTTCTCCCGGATCCTCGGTCTGGTGCGGGAGCAGGTGATGGCAGCCTATTTTGGTGCCTCGGGTATCACCGACGCCTTCCTCGTGGCCTACCGGATCCCGAACCTCCTCCGGGACCTCTTCGCGGAGGGCGCGTTCTCCTCGGCCTTCGTCCCCACCTTCCTCGAGGCTAACCAGGAGTCGCGGGAGGCGAGCCGCCAGCTCATGTGGGCGCTCTTCTGGCTCCTGTTCTTCATCACGGGAACGATCTGCATCGGGATCATGGTCTTCGCCCCCGAGCTCATCACTATCTTCGCCCCTACCTTCTCCGCGGACCCCGCGAAGTTCCAGATCACGGTGAACCTCACCCGGATCATGGCCCCCTTCCTCACCTGCGTTTCCCTCGCCGCCCTCTTCATGGGCGCGCTCAACTCGCTGAAGGTCTTCTTCATCCCGTCGCTCGCCCCGGCCTTCTACAACATCATGAGCATCCTCTGCATGGTTACCCTGGGCGGCGTCCTCCGGGCGCGGGGCTACCATCCGATCTACTCCCTCGGGATCGGGGCCATGCTCGGCGGCTTCATGCAGGCGGTGGTCCAGCTCCCGCTGATCTACAAGAAGGGCCTCCGGCCCCTCTGGCCCAAGGTCTTCTGGAGCCCGCGCTCGAAGAAGATCGTGAAGCTCATCGGCCCGGGCCTCATCGGCTTCGCCGCCGCCCAGGTGAACCTCCTGGTCACCACCATGCTCGCCACCGGAACCATGGTGGGCGCGGTCTCCTGGTTGAACTACAGCTTCCGGCTCTTCCAGCTCCCCGTCGGGATCCTCTCGGTGTCCATCGGAAACTCGAACCTCGTGCACTTTTCCGAAGCCTGGAAGAAACGTGACACCAAGGGGGCGAAGGCCTCGCTCCAGTCCAGCTACTACCTCTCGTTTCTGACGGTGATGCCGGCCCTGGTGATCCTGTACTGCTTGTCTGAAGAAATCGTAAACCTGATCTTCGAGCGAGGGAGGTTTGACCGGACCAGCACTCTGAACACGGCCTACGCCCTTCGGATGTACGCGTTAGGACTTCCGTTCTACGGCCTATATAAAATCATGGTACCGACATTTTACGCTCTCGACCGTCAGAAAATCCCGGTCCTTGGTTCCATTTACTCTATTGGCTTTAATGTGGTGTTCTGCCTTCTCCTAACACCCGTGTTTGGCTTCCAGGTCCTGGCGCTAGGGACGACGCTGTCCATGCTCGTGAACTCAGCATTCCAGGGCTGGATCCTAAGGAAGGACCTGCAGCTTTCCTGGGGCTTCTTCTTCTCGACGAGAATCTTCAAAGTCCTCGCTGCCTCTGTGGCAACAGCGTTAATCGTGGAAACTCTTCTTAAGGTGGAATTCTTTTCTCAACCATTTCTGAATAAATGCCTTTATTTAGCTGTGCAGATCTGTGCTGTAGGATTTCTTTATGCATCCTTCCTTCTGCTGCTTGGGGAGCGGGCGGCCGTCAACGCGCTCCTTGAAAAAGTAACAAAAAAGTTTAAGCGGAAGTGACAAAAAACAACGCTTTAACTTGTATCGGAAAGAGTTTTTAGTTATCCTGAAAATAGTAATACCTTTATATTTAAGGATGATATTGATGAAAACCGATTTCGAAACGCTTAAAGCGCTCTCCACATACTCGATCAACCATCTTAAGCAAGCTGAGATGATCGACTTCGCTGCAGACGCCCGTGCGGATCTCATAGAAGCACTGGCCACGGAGTACGGAGTGAGCTTCGCCACTGATGAGAACATCAAGGAGCAGGCGATCGAAGAAGTCGAGGAGAAGTTCGGCGACGACATCCCCGGCGACATCACGGAGACGGAGATGTTCAACCACGCTCGAAAAGAGATCATCAAGTCGTTCAACGGAGAGAACATCGGAGGCCTGTACCTGATGGAATCTCTGCACAACATCGCCATCAGAGTGAAGAACTTCCTCCTGACCAACGACCTGGTCGAGGACGTGTTCTGCTCCGACGAAGAGCTCATCGATTTTGTCATTGACCGGATCCGCGGTTTTGCGCCAAAGCGTAACTAGAAAGCCGAAGCGGGGCTAGGATTCAAGGATGAAGCCTAGCTCGGCCAGGCTCTCCTCGAAGTACGGACCTTCCACCAGACCATTCAGCACCGAACTCCTGCTCTCGAAGATGAAGTAGCCTTCTTCGCCGGTTCCTTTCATGAGGTAGATGTCGTAGTAGATCCGGTCCACGACGTTTTCCGAAGCCTTTCCCTCGACCCGGATCACCTCCTGGAAGTGCTCCTGGATCCGGGGATCCCGGAAGATGACCCGGGAGTCCGTTTCGAACACCACGTCGGAGTCGAATTCGATCCCCTGTTCGTTGAGCTTCGCCTCGAGGAGATCGGGGAGGGACGTGCCGCCGTGGTCCGGGAAGTACTGGTAGACGGCGTACCAATCGTAGCGCGTGTCCGTGCGCTCGAAGCGCAGCCGGTGATCCTCCTCTTCGACGATGGTCCACCAGTTGGGGATGCGGAGGGCGAGGTCCCCGAACTGGACCTCGAAGGACTCGTCCTTAAAAGACGACTTTTCTTCTCCAATGATCCGCATGGTGTAGATGGCCGCACCTAGTAGGGCGACGAGGACCAGCCACTCGAAGATATTGTTGTAGAAGATATCCATAACGGCTTGAGATTACTGCAACTATCCCGAACAGGCCAGTCGGCTAAAGACTAAAGTCTTTTTTCATTTAGTCCGATGAGGGTCCGTAGCTCTGGGTCTGTGGTTAGGATTTTTTTGCCTAACGTAGTCCCGTTTCTACCAAGTGTTATGATGTTTAATAGGAAACTCTCCCAGAGTGGGACGAGTACAATTTGGGTAGGTCACATGAAAAAACTTCTTCCTCTTGCTCTGGGTCTTCTTCTCCCCTTGGCATCCGCGTTCGCGCAGCAGGGAGGGATCACCGAGGCAAACCAGAAAATCATCGACGCCTGTCGGGCCGATAAGTCTGGGGTCTACATCCAGTCGGAAGAAGGGAGCTGTAAGTACAGCGGCTGCGCCTACATCTCCAAGGGCGAGGTCACGGTCAAGGGTGACAACGAGCGGATGTCCGGGTCGTGCTCGCTGAACGACATGCGACGGAAGGCCCAGAATAATTACCGGAATGAAATTGATAAGAAGATCAAGGATCTTCAAGACTCGTTGAACGAAGCACAGAGAATCGGGGCCAACCGTCGCGTTGATGACGGGGATGGCAGCGGAGACGGGAACGGAAACCGTGATGGCCGTGGGAACAACAGCAATGACGGCCGTGGGAACAACAGCAATGACGGCCGCGGGAACAGCAGCAACGATGGCCGTGGGAACAACAGCAACGATGGCCGTGGGAACAACAGCAACGATGGCCGCGGCAACGGCCAGGACAACAAGCCAACCAACCAGCGAGTCGACAACTACAACAATTCATCAAACGGCAACGGCCCGATCTTCTGTACCGAGCTCGAAGGCGACGGAAAGATCGTCTTCGGCGAACCCTGCTACAAAGAATGTAAGAAGAAGAACGGAAGGGAAGGGATCGAGCGCAAAGACTGCGTGAAGTGCCTCCTCCAGTACCCTCGGCTCTACTCCGTGAAGCGGGAGTACCTCCCGGGCAGCGTGAGCGTGAACCTCGGGGCCGGCGTGAGCCGCAGGACCGGGATCATCGAGTGCCGGGACGCCCGCGGGAACATCGTCTCTACGTATAATGCGAACGGCGGCGTCGTCGCCGGCGGAACCTGTCCGAACGGATCTACGGGCTACGCCATCGGGACCTATCCGGGCGTCGGAGTCAACGGCTCGGTGACCCTCCCGAACGGAACGATCACGCTCAACACCGGCGGCGGTGCGAACACCTCCCTGCCGGACTTCTGCTTCACCTCGAAGAAGAGCGACATCGAAAAGTGTAACAACTGGAAGCGCGAGAACGCCCGCTTCGTCTGCTCCTCCGGCTCCGTCCCTGCCTGGTGCATGGGGAACGAC
>SXUH01000320.1 GCA_005791855.1 Bdellovibrionales bacterium | reverse complement strand
GGCGCCGTCATGATCGAAGAATTCTAGGGGTTGGTCCCTTAAGCTTACCTGAAGTTCTTATAGATATTACAGAGGCCCGTGCGGGCCCTCGACTTGGGTCCTGAACGCGGGTAGGATGGGGGAAATTCTTCCGGAGCCTCGATGGGACCCCTCTTAGGACTACTAGTTCTCCTCTCCCTTTCCGTCCGCGCCTCGTACGAGGGCCTGGACCTCGCTGCGCTCAAGTCCGATCCCATCGCTTCCTACACCAGGCCCTGCTGCAGCTTCGCCAACAGCTTCCTCCAGCACAAGCTAGGCCTCTCGGGCCTCTACCTCGAACCGGCGAAACTCAAGTCGCACTTCTACCTCCGGAAGTCCGGGAGCGATAAGGTCGGCCTGATCTACACTTGCCGAGGCGGGTTCCTCGACATCAGCCACCTCCGCGACAACGCGGACTGGACGGCGCAGGTCCGCTACAACCTCCGGGCCTGGCTCGAAGCTGGCCTTGAGGTCAGCGCCCGGACGGAGGGAAGCTTCCACGCTCGCAGCGTGGTGTTCCCGAAGCTCTCGGGCGAAGAGCTCTCCGCCCTGAGCGAGTCCGACCTGGATCTCATCGCGGTCGCCGTCGGAAACAGCATGGCCCTCCTCCATGAGATCCCCACCGCGTTTAACATCCAGAAGGGATCCGCCTTCTCGCTGGAGGACGCGTACTCGAACCTCCTCGGCAGTTACCTCGGCGTCCGGGCCGTGAGAGATCCGAGGCCCTACGACGAGGCCATGACCGCGATCCTGAGCTCCACCCTCGCGGACCTCGGGGCCCTCCGCGAGAAGGACACCGTCCGGACGCACAAGCTGGTGAAGGGCCTCTGGTGGAAGGACAGCTTCTCCGGAGGGTTCGAGAGCGTCCTGAAGCGAGACTTCACCTACGTGGGTTCCGTGACGCCGTTCCTGGTTCACACCGCCGTCCAGTGCCTGGACGCCAGTCCCGAGACCCTTCCCGTCCCGGCGATCCTCTCGAATGGGAACTCCGTCAACAGCTACTTCAAGCTCCGCGGAGTGATGAAGGAGCACTTCATGAAGAAGCTCGCCAAGAGAGGCGTGGTTCTCCCGGGGGATCTGTCTCAGGACGACTTCCCTGAGGTCATCGAAGCCATCCGGCTCGACATGAGCTCCAAGCTCGGCGCGGACCTCGACGAGAACTAGGCGCTAGAGGTACTTCCGGATCTGTGGATTGTCCTTCCTCCACAGCACGTTGTCCATGAGGTAGTGGTGGATGTTCAGGAAGATCTGGAAGCTGAACATGAAGAAGGTCGGACCGAGGACGGCCGGGGCGAGGGCCTTGCCGTCGAGGTACGTCGGAATCCAGCTCCAGGCCAGGGCCCCGGAGAGGGCCGCGAGGAAGAAGAAGGTTCCGAGGTGGCGAAGGAAGGCCCGGCGTCGCGGGGGACCTTCCTCGAAGGCTCCCGCGAGGTCCCGGGCCTTGTTCTTCGCGAAGACCGAGGAGAACAGGAGGTACTGGAGGGAGTGGAAGAGGGGGATCATGTAGAAGTAGTGTGCGTGGTTCAGGGTCGGGATGTACCACACCAGGATGGTGGCGACGGCGGTCCAGGCGCTCACGGGCATCACCCTTCCGTCGGCGACGTACCTCCGGGCCATGAGGCCCAGGAACCCGAAGAGGGACGCCGCGGTCGCGGCGTAGGCGACCTTCTGCCAGTGCGGGCCCAGGCCCAGGGTCGAGTAGGTGATCCCGTAGAAGGCCTGGGCTCCGGCGTAGGAGTTGAAGGAGACGAAGGACATCATCCAGACCGCGTGCATGCAGAGCCAGAGCACCCGGCTCTCGAGGGCGCTGAAGTAGAACTTCGCCTTCGCGCTACTCACCATCACGCAGCCGTAGGTCTGCTTCACGTAGTGGTGGCCAACGAGGAAGAACATGAGGTTCGGAAGGTGCCCCAGGACGGCGCTGTTCCCCTCGGCGATGGCCGAAGCGGCAAGACCCGCGAGGGCGCAGAGGAGGAGGGCCGGGGCGACCACCGCGGCCCAGGTGAACTTCCAGCTGGTGAAGATCTCCCGCCGGTGGTCCTTGTACATGAGGACGTAGGACGCCATGAAGTGCGGGAAGTTCACGGCGAAGCTCAGGTAGAACATGGTCCAGCTCAAGCGGTAGGTGCTCGCGGTGGGCTCGACGAAGAAGTGCATCCCGAGGAAGAAGACGATGGAGGCCCCGCCCATGAGGAGGGGATCGACCACGGGGCCCAGGAGGTAGCCGTCGAGCTTCTCCGCGCCCGGGGCCTTCACGAGGTGGAGGGACGGTTCCGGAGTAAGTCTCTGAGCGCTTGAGGTGTTTTTCATTTCCTTCCTATTTTTTCTCGATCATTCGGATCGGTTCGCAGGCTTGCCAGCTGCCGCCGCGGATGACTCCAGTGGCGGGGTCGGAGAAGGCGGACTCGTTGCCGGCGTCGTCTATGGCCTTCACCTGGTAGGTGTAGGCTCCGCTCCGGAGCTTGGTGTCCGTGTAGCCAATCCGAAATGCTTCGACGAGGAAGGCTCCGTTCCGGTAGATGTGGAACTTGTCCCCCGGGGCCGCTTGAAGAGAAACGATGGTGGCCCAGTCCAGGGTGATCGACTGGCACTTGCCGTTGACCTTCGCGGTGAGAGAGCTCGGGGCTTCCGGCGGGGTATTGTCGACGGAAACGGAGCCCGTTTTCTGCTGGGTCCCGGACGGGTGGCCCAGGAGCGAGAGATTGATGTCGTAGCTGAGCTCGATGGTCGCTGCGGTTGAGAGGGAGAGGGTCACGATCGTCGCGGCCTGGGGGGAGAGCTTGAAGCTCGTCGGGACAGCGGAGACGGAGAGTTCCTGCGCCGGGCTCGAGGCCTGGAAGCTGAAGGTCGTCCCCGGGCAGGCCGGAGAATCGTTGTTCGTCACGTCGACGACGACTTCCTTGGTCACCCCGGGCCGCATGGTGATGGAGTGCGGGAGCCAGATGGTCGGAGGCCTGCGGACGCATTCCTTGGTGATCCGGACCACCGCTTCGGCGGTGGTGAGGCTGTCGAGGGTGAACCGGAGGCCAGTGGGTTCGGTGTGGGAGTTCCCGGGGGCAAGGGTCGCGAGGATCACGGACTGAGATATGTAGTTCTGTTGTCCCCGGTGAACCGAAAGGGTTCTGTAGAAGTAGTCGGAGATGTTC
>SXUH01000319.1 GCA_005791855.1 Bdellovibrionales bacterium | reverse complement strand
GCCTCCGCGGTGATGATGGTCCCGCCCTTGTGGGGCCTCGGCTTCAGGAGGAAGGTGAGGGTGCCCTTCGGGGCCTTCGCGCCCCGGTTCTCCCACCGGAGCCGGTACTCTTCCGGACCGATTCGTTCGGTTACCACCAGCCTGAGCTGGAGGAAGTTCTTCGTCCCCTTCGGAAGGTTCGCGAGGACTTTTTCCACGTTCCGCGGGTCCTTGCAGAAGGTGAAGATCTCCTCCGTCCCATTGGTGACCGTTGCACTCCCGTAATAACCGTGCTCTTTGTCAAGGTAAGGAATACTGTTAGTTGCGGCTGCCCGCTCGACGCTACTATGGATGTTTTCCATGTTCTCTCCTTTGGAGTCATTCGGTACAGGGGGAGAGCATGCAAGACCACTGCCGAATCCGGGCGCCGCTCAACGTCAGCGTTGTTCGAATGTTGTCCACGTGACTTCTCCTGCGTCCGTGGTACGAAGGTGGGAGATTCTCGTTCAAAGGAAGGATCCCATGAGACCTCTGGCCATCGCTTTCCTCGTCCTGCTTTTCTCCGAAACCCTCCTCGCGCGCGCGCTCCCGGTGGAACGGAACGTGGACGTCACTCGCTACGTCGGCCGGTGGTACGCGCACTATTCGCTCCCGCAGTTCTTCACCTTCGGCTGCGACGGGCAGACCGCCGACTACGACGTCCTGGAAGAGAAGACCCTCAGCGTGCTCAACACCTGCCTGCGGAAGCGTGGTCTCTCGAAGATCTCCGGGAAGGCGGTGGTGAAGAATGCTCCGGACAACTCCCGCTTCGTGGTGACCTTCGACGACTTCTTCACCCGGCTCTTCCGGGTGACGGGGGACTACAACATCATCAAGCTCGACCCGGACTACGACTTCGTGATGGTCGGGTCCGAGGACCGGAGGTCCCTCTGGCTCATGTCGCGGACTCCGGAGGAGTGGCCCGAGGAGGTGCGTAAGGAGTACCTGACCCTAGCGCACGAACTCGGCTTCCAGACGCGGAGGCTTCACCGCTCTCGGTTTTAGCTGCTCGACGTACCGGCGGACGATCTCGAGCTCCCGCGTGGTGGCCGCGCGGCCCGGAGGCATGGACCCGTCTTCCATGGCGAGGAAGAGCTCGCTCTCCTCAACCACACCGGGAACCAGCCACCAGGCGAGACCCGCTTCTGTTCCCATCCGGTCATGGCATTTAATGCAGTGGGGAGTGAGGATCTCTTTCTTTAGGAATTCGTAGGAGACGTTCTCGGGGATGACGGCTTCGACCTGTGGAAGACTTTCGGGCGTAAAACTCAATTTAGATTTCTTTCCGATCGGAACGCAGGATGTAAAGAGGAGCACGAGTAAAATAAAAAATATGTTAGTCATGACAAACGGGAATGTGCTAAATAAAACCATCAAAGTAAACACAAAAAAAGGAATTTCATGAAAACGATTTTCGCTTCTGCTCTTCTGGTGTTCTCTCTTGGTGCCTTGGCACACCCCGCAGGCAAGTACATCATCAACGGCGATTCTTCTGTGACTCTGACAATCAAGCGAGTGGGCCGATGCCCAGTCGGTGCTGGTGCGTTAACTGGAACTCTTCGCCACTTCGCCTTCAGCCCACGGGCCAAAGCTCATCCGTATGCCTTCAAAACCGGCAACTACGTTGAGATCCACGAAGGTAGCAAGGAAATCTACGTCCAGGTGGACACGGCCTGCGTACCGAAGGCGAACGGCGGTCGCTACGCTGCTTCTCACGAGACCTTCGACGTGTACTCGATCCAGAAGATCTAGTTCGAGGTAGAGTTAGTTATTCGAAATAAAAAAGAACCGGGCCTTGACCCGGTTCTTTTCGTTTTAGGGGATCTGGAAAGGTTTGAAGGTGGGAGGTCAGGGGAGCCGGTAGTAGCAAATTCTATCCGCCGCGAACCGACACTGGCCAAACTGGTCGAGCCGTGTCCGAGGATTGGCGAACTTCCCTCGAGTGAACTCGCCCTTCCCCGCGGTCTTGGCATTTATGTGATCCTGGCAGCCGAATCTAAAGCCCTGAGGGTCTTCATTGTTGTAGTCGATCAACCAGAGAAAATCTTCGGAGAGCGGATGGCTGAGGCACGCTGCCTCTCCCTTCGGAACGATGAGCGGGTTCCCGAAGTTCGTGATGACGGAGAGGGAGAATTCCCGAACGAAGCTGAAGTTCGTCTTCTGCGCCTGGGCCGGTTCCGGGACGAGAGACAGGAGGAAGACCGTGAGAGCTAGAAGTTTCATGCTGACTCCTTAAAGGGAGGGCCCTGGTTCTCGGAGTATTATAGGGTTAGAACACGACTGGGAGGCCCGGGCCTGGAATCTTATGGTAGCGGAGGCTAACAGGCTGGAGTCCCGTCGCGGAGTCCGGCACGAGGGATGGGGCCAAATCCTGATTCGCCAACTTCCTGCGTAGGCGCGGACGGGCCCCTCCTCTCAGGGGGCCTCTTTGTCCTGCAGGAACGGAATGTTGTAGATCCGCCGGATGAACCGGTTCCTCGTGATGAAGGCCACCCAGTCTTCCACCAGGGCGTAGGCCGGCGGAATGAAGATGAGGGTGAGGATGGTTCCGGAGGTGAGGCCCCAGGCCATGGCGAGCGTGATCGGGATGAGCATCTGGTCCTGTCCGCCGATCCCGTAGGCGGTCGGGAAGAGGCCCAGCATGGTGGAGAAGGCCGTCGCGACCACGGCGAGGAGCCGCTGCGAGGACGCCTTCACCAGCGCCTCCTCCAGCGACATGCCGTCCTTACGCGCGAGCTCGATGAACTCGATGAGGACGATGCCGGAGTTCACGATGATCCCGGTGAGGCCGATGATCCCGATGAGGGCGAGGAAGGAGATGGGCTTGCCGTGGAGGAAGAAGGCGACGGAGAAGCCGATGAAGCCCAGCGGGATCGTCATCATGATGATGAAGGGCCGCAGGAACGAGTGGAACATGAACACCAGGAGCGCGAAGATCCCGACGATGGCCAGGACGAGGGCGGCGAAGAGGGACTGCATGCTCTCCTGGGTGCTCTCCTCGACCCCGCCGAAGACCAGGGAGACGTCCGGGTACCGGGTCGTGAGCTGGGCCCACTCCTTCTTGATCACCTGGTTCACGTCGTAGGCGGTGACGAGCTTCTCGTCGATGTTCCCGACGACGGTCCGGGCCCGCTTGAAGTCGAAGCGCTTGACCTGCGGAGTCCCCTTCCGCGCCTCGAACTTCGCGATGGCGCCGAGGGGGATGAGGTTTCCCTGCCGGTCCATGATCTTGATCTCCCCGAGCTCCTTCGGCGACGTCTTGTAGGTGTCCTGGAACTTCACGTTGAGGTTCACCTCCTTGTTGTTCAGGGTGACCTCGGAGACGTAGATCCCGCCGAGGGCCGTGCGGAGGGTGGTCCCCACGTCGGCCACGCTCACGCCCCGGGTGTCGGCTTCCTTGTAGTTGAGGTTCACCAGCACCTCGTCGGCGTCCACCACGTCGTCGACCTTGAGGTCCATCACACCCTTGATGGGCCCCAGGCGCGCGAGCATGTGGTCGAGCACCGCCTGGAGGGACTCGGGGTTATCCGAGCGGAAGGTGGCGTTGATGGGAGAGCCCACGGGGGGGCCGTTGATGAGCTCTTCGAAGGTGACGGTCCCGTACTTCTTCGTGTCGATCTTCCGGAGCTCCCCCAGGTACTGCGTGTGGGGGACGTTGAACTTAGCGAAGTCGTTGGCGTAGATGAGGATCAGGCCCTGGGAGTCGCCGTCGCCGCCCTTGGGGTCGTCGGGGGCGAACTTCGACGTCCCGGCGCGGCCCGTGACTTCTCTGGTCCACTCCGGCGTGCGCTTCAGGATCTCCCGGGAGAGCTCGGCCGCGTAGCCGGCGGTGGTCTCGATGCTCGTCCCGCGGGGAGCTTCGATCCGCACCGAGTAGACTTCGATCTGCTCGGCCGGGAAGAGGACGAACTTGTTCCCGAAGACCATCAGCAGGAAGGAGGCGAGGATGAGCCCCAGGCAGCCGCCGACGGTGAGGTAGCGGTGGGTGACCACCCAGCGCATGAAGACTTCGAACTTCTGCTTCCAGCGGTCGAACCAGTGGGACTTGTCACCCGTTTCCTTCTTCACCTTCTTCCCGACGAACACCAGGCGCATCGGGAGGAGGAAGAAGCTCTCGACGAGGGAGACCACGAGGGCGAGGGACACGACGATCGGGATCGGGCGGATGAACTCGCCCATGATGCCCTTGGTGACGAGCATCGGGAGGAAGGAAGCGATGGTGGTGAGGACCGTGGCGGTGATCGGGGCCCAGAGCTCCTTCACCGAGCGCTCCACGGCGGGGATGATGTCCATGCCTTCCCGGCGCAGGTTGATGAAGTTGTCGGTGATGACGATGGAGTTGTCCACCAGGTTCCCCATGGCGATGATGAAGGCGAGGATGGACATGGAGTCGAGGTTCAGGCCGAAGGCCGGCATGAGCCCGAAGGTCGCCATGATCCCGATGGGGAGCGAGAGGCCCGCCATGACGCCGATCCAGCCGGGCATGAAGATCAGCAGGAACACGAAGAGGAGGAAGAGGCCCGAGAGCGCGTTGTTCGAGAGGGTGGAGAGCTTGTCGTCGACGAGGTTCCCCTCGTCGTAGTACGCCTTGAACCGCGCCTTGCCCTTCCAGGTTTTTTCGTAGCGCTTGATGAGCTCCCGGACCTCCGCCGCGAGCTTCAGCGTGTCGGCGCCGGACTTCTTGTTCACCGTGAGGAGGACGGCTTCCTCGCCGTTGTAGTTAGCCAGGGTCCGCGGCTCCTCCGCGCCGTCTTCGATCCGGGCGATGTCCCCCAGGAGGACCGCCTGGCCGTTGATGTTCGACCGGACCACGAGGTCCCGCAGGTCCTTGACGTCTTTGACCTTGGCTTCGAGCTTCACCAGGTCCTTGTGCTTGCCCTTCTCCATGTCCCCGCCGGGGATGGAGACGTTGCGGCTCTGGAGCTTGCCCAGGACTTCGGTGACGCCGATGTGGAGCTGGTCCATCTTCACCCGGTCGAGCTCGATGGTGAATTCCCGTTCCCGGAACCCCGTCGGTCGGACTTCCTTGGCGGCGGGGATGTCCTCGATCTCGTCCTTCAGCAGGTCGGCGATGGCGTCGCGCTGGCGCTTCTCTCCGGAGCCGATGACGGCGATCTCGATGGCGGGGAACTCGTCGGACTTGAGCTCGACGAACTTCGGCTGCTGCTCGAGGTCCGAGGGGAGCTTCGAGACCCGCTGGACGGCCTTCTGGAGGTCGTCCATCACCTCGTCTTCGTCGACGTTGTCCATGTCGATCCGGACCATGATCATGGAGAGGCCCGACTGGGAGGTGGACTTCACGTCCTTGAGGCCGCTCACGGTGCGGATCTCGTCCTCGATGGGCTTGGTGATGAGCGCTTCGATGTCTTCGGGAGACGCGCCCTTGTACTGGGTGGTGATCACGGCGGTGGCGAAGTCGACCTGGGGCCAGGCTTCGGAGTTCATCCGCAGGAGACCCTGGGCCCCGAGGATCACCAGGAAGAAGGTGAGGACGATGGTCAGTTTGAAGTTACGGATGAAGAAGTTGACCAGAAAGTCCATGGTTAGATCCTATTGAAGTCGCAGGGGGTGTCGGTGAACACCATGAGGTAGTCGAAGAGCACGTTGAGCACCTGGAGCTGGTAGTCCACCGAGGAGAGCTCGGAGCTCAGGAGGGCGTCCTGGTCCAGCAGGAGGTCCGTCACGGAGACCCGGGCGGAGGCGTACTTCTGCTGCATGACCTTGAGCCGGCGCTGGAGGGCCGCCGTGTTTTGCTTCTGGGCTTCGATGACCTGGCCGATGAGGGCCATGGACTTCGAGAGTTCCTCGTGGGTGCTCGCGATCTGGGCGTCGTAGCCCTTGATCTGGGAATCCAGCCGGGCCTCGTCGAAGAGGATCCGCGACTTCTTAGTCTCTTCCCTTGCGTTTCCAAGTGGAAGGGAGACGGCGAGGCCCACTTCGTAGCCGGTGCGGTTGTTGTTCTCCATGTCGTCGAAGGCGCTCCCGTAGCTTCCGCGGTAGCTTCCAACTCCGCTGGGATTGCTGCCCACGCCGGTGCTCTTGGCGGTTCCGAAGAGCTACAGGTCCACGTCCGAGTAGCGCTTGTTGATGTTCCGCTGGAGGGATTTCTGCTCCTTCAGGAGCTCCAGGACCTCGTCGTAGCGGGTGAAGGTCCAGGGGACCTTCGGCGCGCCGGTGATGACCTGGGCGCAGGTGAAGACCGCTTTGATGGTCTGGTCGATGTCGTAGCCCTTGACCGTGATCTCCTTCCCACCGAGGTCGGGGAGGAGGGTCTTCAAGGTCTTGAGCAGAGATTCCTTCTGGTAGGAGAGGAGGAGCAGCTGGCCCCGGCGCTGAGCGAGCTGGGCTTCGTAGCGGGCCACGTCTCCGGTGTCGCCGATGGATTTGGAGAGTCTCCGGCGGGAATCGGCGAGCTGCTTCTTGGCGTCTTCCTCGAGGCGGGCCGCGATGCGGGTCTGCTCGCTGTTGGCGACGAGGTTCCAGAAGAGCCGGCGGACGGTGATGAGGAGGGCCTTCTTGCTGATGTCTTCCTCGATCTTGGCCTGCTTCACCGCGACCGCGCTCTGGTTGAGTTCCGCCTCCGAGAGAGCTCCGAAGAGATCCTTCCACAGGTCCATCTGGACGGTGAGGCTCAGGATGTTGGTGGTCACGTCCCGGTACTTCCCCGAGACGGCGGAGTTGGCGGACCGCTGGTCGGTGGAAACCTGGAGCTGGGCTTCGAAGCCTTTCTTGAACTTCTGCCGGACTCCCAGCTGGGCCTGTTTGAGTGGCGAGAAGACCGGGAGGAAAGCAATGATGGGCCTTTCCTGGGTTTCCGCATAGCTACCTCGGCCATAGAGCTCGGGGCCGTACTTCTCATTGAGGGCATGTCCCTGAGTGACTGAGGAGAGTAACTGAGCCTGGATCTTACTGAGTTCGGGCGAGGAGTTCTGCGCCATTGAGGCTAGAGTTTTCTCAGTAATAACAAGGGGACTGGCATGCGCCGTCCACGCGAATAAAGCAATGATGATTAGCATGCACGCATCTAATCATCGACGGTGGCTTTAGGCAATATCGTGTTGAGGAAGTGCTCAATAAAAAAAATTATGGGTCAGAGAAAATGACGCTGATCTTCAATGAAGTTAGGAATTGAGTTGGGCAAGAGGAAGGTGTAAATATGAGCATCTTCAACAATCAAAAGTGAGAACTTTTTTATGCTCAGGCTCGTGGTGCTTTTGTTCGTCCTTACCCTTCAAGTCCAGGTCGCGTCGGCGCAAGCCTTGCGTGATTTCTACTGCGACTTGAACTACAACTGTCCGACGAACCACGCCTGCGAAGATCAGATGTTTCACATCGACGTCAAAGACTCGAAGGTCGTCGCGGTCGAGGGGAACGGCTACTTCGACTACTTCAAAGAAGAGAAGTTCGCCGTGAAGAACGGGGTCCTCCACATCTGGGGCCTCTACGAAGGCAAACCCTTCAGGGCCCAGGTCACGCTCTCGAAAGTCGCCTCCAGGGTAACTCCCGGATTCGTCAGGCTTCCTGGTGAAGGGAAGCTCCCTCTTCGATGCAATTTCATCGACTAGCTTCACTAGAGGAGTTCTACCGGATCAGTGCCCGGGGAACTGCGAAGTTCCTCCTGATCTACGAAACCGGGTGTCCCTACTGCAGCCTGATGGGTCGGGAGATCGAGGAGTACGTCTCCCGGACAGGGAGCTTGGAGATCTACTCCCTCGACGTCTCCGAAGATCCCCGGGTCCAGGAGCTGCATCTGATCGGAGTTCCGGCGCTCCTTCGCATCGAGGCTGCGACTGGGAAGAAGGCTCTCCTCGTCGGGGCGGATCGCTTGGCGGAGCTCGAGTCGTTTTTAGGCTAGAGGCCGAGGCGATCCATCTCTACCTTTTCATAGACCCCGTCCTCGGCCGGGTACCGTAAGATCGGATCGAACTTCCCAGACTCCTTGGCGATGGCCCAGAGGACGCTCTCGCCTGCGGGGACGATCTTCGGGGCAGCCTTGAAGACCGGGTCACTGCTGGCGTCTTTCGCGGAGATGATCTTCCATCCCTTTTCCTTGAACATCCTCAGGAGATCATCAAGGAAGAGGGCGTTCAGCGTATTGTGATGGAGGAGGAGGGTGTGCTTAACCTCCCGGCCGAGGACCTTCTCGGAGAGACCGTTGTAAAACTGGGACCGCTCCCAGATGTGCCTCAGGTAGAAGTTCCGGTAGGGCGCGAGGTCTGCCTTGGGATTTTTCTTGAGCCGTTCCCGGAGGCGATCGCTGACGTACCAATCGGAGGCGTCGATGGTGACGTAGCCCTGCGAATAGCCCGACTTCTCCAGAAACGACCGCATCCGGTCGCGCTTCGAGGCCGTGTTCCCTTCCTTAAGGTAGGGGAAGCGGAAGATTCTCCGGAAGCCAGGGAGATCCTTTATCACAGTTTCACCTTTCTGGACGTCCAAGGAAAACTCCTCGAAGCCCTGGCCCGCGGAACCGTAGTTCTCGTGAGAGTAGCTGTGGTTTCCGATCCAATGTCCGGCCTGCCCCCAGGTCCGAAGCAGTGCCCGGCCCTTAGCCGAGTCCACCCGCTTCCCACAGACGAAGAGGAGGGCCTGCGCCTGGTGCTTCCTAAGTGCTTCGAGGATCCGGGAATTCCTTTGATCTGCGGTGAAGGGAGCGCCGGAGTCGAGGCTCGGGTCATCAATCGTGATAGACACCTCAGCGGCGAAGGCCCGGCAGACGATGAGATAAACAAAGAGAATTTTTATGTAGGCCATAGTAGGATGGTAGCCCATGGAACAAAAGATTTCATTTAAAAACGAACTCTGGATGCACGGCGGGCCCGGCAGCGGAGGCTGGTGCTTCGTCACCGTCCCGGAGCTTCTCTCGAAGAAGATCCGAAGAAGCCATTCTGAGTCCGAGGAGGGCTGGGGGCGGTTGAAGATCCGGGCGGTGATCGGAGAGACGGCCTGGGAGACGGCGATCTGGTTTGATACGAAGCACGCGGCCTATCTCCTGCCGGTGAAGGCCATGGTCCGGAAGAAGGAGAAGCTCGCCATCGGGAGCCGCGTCTCGGTGGTCATCGATCTCAAGGGCGTTGGGAACAGACCGTCGTGAAACGCAATTTCGATATGATTTAGATGGGACCTTGTTAGAAATTCATACTGCCTAGAGGTTGAGGTTCAGGGTCAGGCCGACGTTCGTCCGGTCCACCCGGATGTCCTCGGCGATGAAGCGCACGTTCGGCGAGAGCGAGATGTCCCGGTTGAAGAAGTAGGTCATGGCCACGGTCTGCTGGAGCCCGCGCCGCTCGAACTTCGGCTCCTTCTTCATCCGGAAGTAGGAGAAGACGTCCGAGATCAGCCGGAAGGAGACCTTCTCGCTGGTGTAGACCTCGGCCGAGAGGTTCCCCCGGAAGGTGTGCTCCGTCTGCAGCGGGGCGAGGGGGATGGTCCGGCCCCGGAAGACGGCGTCGTTCTTGTCGTACTGGTAGTTCTCGTAGGTGAGGGACGCCGCGAGGTAGGCGAAGGGCGCGATCTTGTAGGCGGCCGCGTGGCTGTAGGACAAGACGGAGTTCAGGCCGAAGTCCCGGTAGATCCCGCGGGTCACGTGCTGGTACTTCAGGAAGGAGATGTTCTGGAGCCCGCCGATGGTGTAGGTCCGGAAGTAGCTCCCCACCGGATCGTCGACGTCGACGTTCTGGCCGTTCTTGTCGTAGTCCGCCTGGACCCGCGGGTCCCCGGAGGTGAAGCTCGAGTGGAACGGGGCGATCGAGTAGAGCCCCATCTGGAGGGAGAGGTTGTCCTTCTCCGTCAGCCGGTACTTGATCCCGAGGTTCCCGGCCACGTTCACGAGGCTCGGCGTCTCCGCCGCGTTGAGGATGTTGGGCCTCTCGGCGCTCGCCGGCTTCTCGAGGGAGCCGCCGTAGTAGGCGAAGGTGGAGTAGAGGCTGTAGCGGTTGAGGGACCCGGAGAGGGACTTCAGGGTCGGGTTCTCAATGACTTCTTTCTTCCTCGCCACGGCTCCAGTGGAGATCCGGGTTTCGAGCTTTTCCTGCGCAAAGGCGCTGGCACTGAAGAGGATAGAGAAGAGGGTTAGGTAGGTTCGCATGCTGGGTCTCCTGGTGGAAGAAATCTAAGAATAGGGGGGCCTGGGCCACCTCGAAGCGGCGGGCGCCGAGGAGGCTGTTGGCGATGACCGCCGACCGGTAGGCCATGAGGCTCGTCTGCGGATCGGCGATGCCGTGGCCATGGCGGCTGAAGTTCATGACGTAGATGTGGTTGGGCCCGAGGTCGGCCCGGAGCCGGTAGTGGAGGTCCACCAGGGGCCTGTTCTCCTCGTCGAAGACGATCTTCTCCTTGAGCCGGTCGAGGAGCGGCGGGAGCTGGGTCCGCAGACCCGTGGCGAGGACGATGAGGTCGGCCTCGAGCTCCTCGGACTTCTCCTCGAGCTTGTTGAAGAGCGTGACCCGGTAAGAGGAACTTTTCTTCTCGACCTTCTTGAGCCAGCGCAGGGGGGAGATGGAGTAGTCGGTGAACTGCTTCTGGTAGAACCGGTCGAGGTAGAGCTCTTCGTAGAAGGCCTGGAGGTAGCCCGGGGTATTCCCGTCGCTCGTGAGGAGGAGCTTGGCGGTGAACTCGTCCTTGCTCTCCTGGGAGAGACCGTGGAACTTCTCGACGAAGTTCGGCGTGTAGATCTCATCCACGAAGGGCCCTTCCTCCAGGGGCCTCAAGTTCTCCCGGCCCGTGATGAGCTGGAGGCTCCGGGCCCGGCCCCACTTCTCCTTCAGGGCGTTCCGGAAGACCTCGACTCCCGTCTGGCCGCCGCCGACGATGAGCACGCGCTTGCCGGCCATCCGGCAGCTGGTGAGGTGGGGAGACTTCGCGTGGAAGACCTCGGGCCCCAGGAAAGTTTTGGCGCAGTCGGGGACGCAGGGCTGTGGCCCGGTGGCGAGGCAGAGGTTCTTCGCCGTGTATTCGCCGTCTTTCTTCGAGACGTGGAAGTGGTCCTGCCGGTGCTCGATGGAGAGGACGGGGGAGTCGAAGTCGATGTGGGGGCGCAGTTCCTCCGAGACCCAGCGGGCGTAGTCCTCGTACTCCAGGCGGCTGACGGTCTTCCGGTCGGTGTTCACGAAGTGGTAGAACCGGCCTTTCTTCACCAGGTAGTTCAGGAAGCTGTGCGGGTTGGTCGGGTCCACGGGGGTCACGAGGTCCTTCAGGTAGGAGGTCTGCATGGTCGCGTCGCTGAACATGAGCTCCGGGTGCCAGGCGAAGGCCTTCTTGCTCTCGCAGAACTTCACCGAGAGCTCCCGCAGAGGAGCGACGAGGGCCGCGAGGCTCAGGTTCGAGGGGCCAAGGCCGATGCCCAGGAGGTCGAAGGTGGGTGGAGCTTTCATGGGTGGACCTCTGTTTGGAGGAGAGGGTTGCGGAGAGTTTCTCCGAGCATGGGCTTGAGCCGCACGGGGGCCTCGCCGTAGCCCGCGACGAAGCGGACCTTGTTCACGAGCACGCGCTCGAGCTCCCGACGGAGCAGGTGGACGTCCGCGGGAACGTCGCTGCGCCCGCCGTGGTACCCGCGGATCACCCGCCCGAGGATGCGGTAGAAGCTCCCTTCGTCCAGGAGGTTCGCCTCGCACAGGAGGCTCGAGAGGTAGCGGAGCACGGAGATGAAGTGGCCCGTGAAGAGATCGTGGATGAGGTGCTGGGGCGGGAGCCGGTCGAGGACCTGGAACTCCGTCCGGGCCGCGTGCTTCGACGTGCTCGCGATCCGCAGGTCCCCGTGGAAGTCTTTGACGATGAGCCGCTCGGGGACGCCCTGCCGGTGGACGAGGATGGTGTTCTGTCCGTGGGAGACCAGACCCAGACCGTGCTCGAGCTGCAGATGGTAGAGCGGGAGGACCACGGCCCTGAAGTAGCTCTCCACCCAGGCCGCGGGTGCGAGGCCAGAGGTGGCCATGAGTTCCGCGACCAGAGACTCGTCGCCCGACTTGAAGAGCAGGGCCCCGGTCGGAAGGGCGAGCTCCCCGGGGGAGAGCTTCGTCTCGACGTTCTCCCGCCACACGCAGCCCAGGAGTTCCTTGTACCGGTAGGGAGAAGCCGCGAGGCCGTCGAAGTGGGCGTGGCGGACCTTCACCGCGTGGACTTCTTTCAGCACGCTAACCCTCGCCCCGAGCTCCGGGTCCGCGGCGATGATCTCTTCCAGGGCTTCGGAGACGGCGTGTCCGGTTTCGATGTACTTGGTCGGGATGCCCCGGACGCAGGAGGTGTTGAGGATGGAGAGCGAGAGCTTGAGGTCGTACTTCCCCGGCGTCACCGGCGAGAGGGTCCGGAGGGAAGCCTGCGGCGTGTACTCCTTCCCGAGGCATCCCAGGTCGATAAGCTTCCCGCAGACGAGCTCCTCCTGGAACTGGACGGCGACGTACTGGTCCCACTGCCAGGGGTGCACGCAGAGGAGCTTGTAGTCCTCGAAGGGAAGGACGTTCCGGATGGGCCCCAGCTCGTTTGGCCCGAGCGCATCCAGGTAGATCTGCTCGAGCTCCCGGGAGGGGGCGAGGCCCCAGAGGCAGCAGTCTCGGTGGACGGCGAGCCAGCGGAGCTGGAACCGGGGGGCCCGCTCCGGGGCGAAGGCGAGGAGGTCCGACTGGCCCCAGCCGATCCGTCCCCTGTTCATGATGAGCTTCGGGTGTCCGAGGAGGAGCTGGTCGAGGACCTGGAACTTCTCCGTCGCGAGCTCCCGCAGGCTTCTTTCGGAGACGGCGGCCTTCTTCAGCGCATCTCCGAAGAGCGTCTGGTTCCCTTCCTCGAGGAAGCGCACCAGGGTCTCGTCGCTCATCTCGCACTGGTGCTGGATCTCCCGGAAGAAGCTCGCCATGGTGAAGGGCCGGACTTCCTCGCCGTGGTGAACTTTTTTAAACGACCGGCGGTCGATGAGGAGGTTCCCCCAGGCCCCGATCCGCCCCCGGAAGGAGTAGGAAGTGCCTTCCGTGGTCCGGAGCTCGAAGCCGGCGGCGGTCCGCTCTGGTCTTAAGACCTCCTCGAAGGAGAGCTCCTCGATCGCCTTGATGACCAGCTCCCGCTGGAGCTCGAAGTAGGTTTCCCTAGAGAGCATGTGGCAACTCCCGGAAGAAGTCTTCCCGCTTGCACTCGAGCAGGAGGGCCCGCTTGTGAGGGAAGTCGAACTCCCGCAGGAACTTCCACCCCGGGAGCTTTTCGCAGAAGCGCATGATCCGCTTGTTGTCGGCCCGGGGCTCGCCCCAGACGGAGCGGGTCTCCGGGCTCGAGTCGAAGAGGTACTTCGTCACGAACAGCATGGCATCGTAGACGTGCCTCGTGCGCAGGTATCTTTCTTCGCCGATGAGGAGGTGGAGCCCCCGGTCGTGGGTGTGCGGGTCGCAGTACGGGGCGAGGCGATCCTCGTACGCCCAGTAGGTCTCGAAGTAGGCGAAGGGTTCGCCGTCGAGCTCCACGATGAGGGGGAGCTGGAACGGGCTTCGGATCACCTCCCGCATGTAGGTGAGGAGCTCTTCCTTGGGGAGGTTGAGTTCCCAGAAGGCACTGACGAAGTCCTTGTGGTGCCAGGAGTGGAAGAGGTCGAGGTCGGATTCCTCGAGGACTCGAAGGGACATGATCTTCCGAGCCTTGGTCCGAACGCGGAAGACCTCTCCGGCGGGCCTCTCGATCCCCCGGAGGGCGGCGAGCGGATTGGGGATCTTGTTGTAGATGCTCCACGGATCCCGGTCGGTGTTCTCGTTCATCCCGTTCAGACAGCAGCGCATATTCCCTTTCTGGTAGAGGTGGGGAGCCGCGAGGAGGTAGTGGTAGAAGGAATGCGGTGAGGCCGCGTTCTTGGTGAAGATGAAGTTCCGGAACTGGGTCAGGAGTTCGAGTTCGATGGCCCGTTCCGAGCGGGCCAGCATGGCGATGGTGTTGAAGACGGTGTTGACGATGAGGTAGTAGCCGAAGACCTTGTTGGTCTCCTCCACGCTCAGGATGTTGCCGTCGTCTTTGGTGAGCTCCGGGGTCAGCCCGTGGTACCTGTTGAAGCCCTTCCTGGTGAGGCCACTGCCCTGGAAGTCCCGGTAGATGACTCCCGCGGGAAGGCCCGCCTGGGTTCGCACGAGGAGGTTCTGCATGTGGGCCCCGAGCAGGATCCCTTCCTGCAAGGCGAGGTCGAGCAGGGGATCGATGACGTTTTTCAAGAAGGCCCCGAACCAGTGCTTGCGGACGAGCCGGAGGTTCCCCTGGTGCCGGGGCTTCTGCGCCTCCATCATCCGCAGGGCGAGGGAGGTTTGGCCCCGGGGGTGGATCTCCACCAGCGAACTCAGGAGGAAGGTCTGGCCCAGGTCCACGTCCGCTTTGAAGTTCTCCCTGAACTGGACGATGCAGTCGCTCGAGGTGCGGCCGGAGTCATCCTTCAGGGAGACGTAGAAGGGTTCGGGGAGGAAGTCGAAGTTCGGGATCCGGTCCCGGACCTTCGCCCCCCGGAGGATCCGTTCGATGTCCTGGCCCCGCCGGGCCTCGGTCTCCAGAATGTGCCGGACCGAATTGGTGAGCCGCACGTTGAGGGAAGATTTCAAGAGATACGGAGATTCCGGATGGAAGTAGGATCGCATGGAGGAGAGGACGTCGAAGCGGTTCTTCCCCTTCCCCGCGAGGGCGAGCGCCGAGGGCTCGATGGCCTTCAGCTCTCGGATCCGCTGCCACTGCCACGGGTGGAAGGGGACGAGGTAGGTCCCGGCTTTCCCTTCCACTCCGTCGAAGGCGGCGAGGGGAGCGACGAGCTTCTTGTACTCGTCCAGCGGCTTGTTTCCGGCGTAGCGGTTCTCCGGGACGTGGACCCAGGAGAGGTGGAGGGCTCCGCCGAGCTCGGGAGCGAACTCCTCGAGCTCGGCCTCACTCATCCCTTCCTTGCACTTGGGCCAGGGGTGGAAGGGATGGCCCTGGAGGAGCTTCTTCTCGGAGTCGAGGTAGCCCGTGATCTCGAGCTCCGGGTTCCTCTGGATGATGGTCTTGAGGGTCCGCTGGCTCTCGAGCACCCGGGCCTTGAAGTCCGTGGCACCGGCGCTCTCGAAGGTCTCCGTGATGAGGTCCACGAGGCCCTCGAGCTCCACGGGTTCGCCGTCGAGCAGGATGGCCTCGTAGTCGTGCAGGCCTAGGATGGAGTTCTTCCGGAGCGCCAGCTCGAGCACTCCGCGCTTGAGCCGGAGCTCGATCTTGTTCTCCGTGTGGGTGGGAGAGAGTTCGCTCGCGAAGTCTCTGAGGAAGGAGTTGAGGAAGATCTTCTTCGAGTGGCGGACCGCTAAGACCTGGGCATCCATAGAGGTTAGTTCCCTTGCGGAAGTCGGCCGGCGACGGTGAAGTCAAGACCGACGTGGGTGACGCCTCTACCGCAGATGCGTTCCGCCTCCGGCGTCGGGATCACGATGGTGAGGTGGTGCGGTCGGCCCCAGTAGAGGTACCGGTTGTTCGCCAGCTGGGCGTCGAGCACACTCTTCCCGCGGGCGCAGTTGGAGCTTCCGTTCACCGGGAAGGCCCGGGACTGGACGAGGCGGATGGTGGACGCCGTGTTGTCAGCGAAGAGGACGGCGCTGTAGCGGCAGGTGGAATTGTTCTCGACGAAGGTCGCCTTGATCAGGCCGTTGTCGAGAGTCTGATCCGTGCGCACGTGCTCGAAGCGAAGGTTCATGGCACGGTGGAGGCCAGGCACTTCAACCGGTGCGCCGGCGGGCTGGCAGATGTAGCCGGAGGGCCTGGCTTCCCATTTCTCTCCCGGGATCGAGAGGTCTTGCTGGGCAAAAGCGACTGAAGAGAAGGTCATTAAGAAGGCGAGAGCTTTAAACATACGAGAATCTCCTTTGAGTTTTTTAGGGACGGGAGAAATCATATTGGTCATGAGTTTGGTATGTCAAACAATAATTTGACTTGCGGTTCAGGAGTTCATATATTGATACAGCTTTCGATAACCCTCATGAAAATAGGATCTTATGAAATTTAAACTGCTCCTTGCTTATCTCAACACCCTTACCTTCAGTTGTGTGCAGATGGTTTTGTACATTACCATTCCGTACATTGCGACGCAGACGGGTGTGATGACTTCAAGCATTATTGCTGCCATAAGTGTGGGCTCATTGGTGTTTGCGGGGACGGGTCCATTCTGGGCAGCCCAGAGCGATCGCTCAGGGAGAGAGCGGGTTTTAAGCCTCGGGATGTTTGGGATGTTCCTTTCGTTTCTGTGCCTCACCCTGCTCTTCGTGTTTAACAAAGACCTCTCCATGGGGTCGAAGGTGTTCATCGTTTTCCTGGGCCGGATCCTCTATGGCCTGCTCGTCTCCGCCGTCGTGCCGGTCTCGCAGGCCTGGCAGCTTGACCTCATCCCCGAGGGTGATCGGATGAAGGTGCTCACGAGGAATTCGATGTTCCTTAACCTCGGAAGGATCCTGGGACCCATCCTGGTGCTCGCCAAGCAGGTCCAGTTCGAGAAGATCATCTTCTCCGCGACCGGCTGGGTCCTCGTGCTGGCCGCGACGAACCTCGCGTTCACCTGGGGCCGGACGGCGGTGCGGGCGCCGGCGGTGAAGCTTCCGTTCACGGGCCTCGTGGCCAAGTGGAAGCAGAGCCTCTCCGAATCCCTCTACCCGATCCTCCTCGCGATGGTCTTCACCGCCTTCGTCGGCATCCTCCACAGCTTCCTGGGCCACCACCTGAAGGTCGTCCTGGGGATCTCCGGAGAGGCCGCGACCTTGATGTTCGCGAAGCTCATCCTCGGCCTCTCCCTCATGGCGATCCTCCTGCAGCAGCTGAGCCTCCTGGTCTTCAAGTCGAACTGGAAGCTCCGGGTGGTCATCGGCTCCTCGGCCCTGGTCCTCGGAACCGTCATCATGATGAGGTCCGGCTCCGAGGGCATGATCTGGGTCTCGATGGGCTTCATCGCCGTGGCCACCTCCCTCATCCCCCCGGTGTACCTCACGCTCGCGAGCAAGAGCGAGGCCGCCGCCGAGGGGACGAACGTCTTCGGGAAGAAGCTCGGGCTCGCGAGCATCGCCCACTCCGTCGGCTACGCGCTCGGGGCGGGCCTCATCGCCGTCTCCATGAAGCTCAGCCTCCTGAGCCCGGCGGCCGTCGTGTTCCTCATCTCGTTCTCCATCATGGGACTTAGCTTCCTCATGATCAACAAGAGGAAGTACCAGTATGCTTGAGTGCACCGAACTCCAGAAGAAGATCTTCGGCCTCAAGATCTCCGAGCCCCGGCTCCCCGAGGACGAGGTCCGGCTCATCGAAAGCCTCGATGCGATCCTCGCCGGCGAGCGCTTCGGCCTCGTCCTCTCCGTCGAGGGGAAGGCCGCCTTCACCCTCGAGGGGAAGAAGCAGCTCAACCTCTGGTTCAAGAAGAACCGGCAGCTCCTCAAGGAGAGGTGCATCGGTCTGGTGCGGGTGAACCGGGACGCCTCCAAGCTCGCCCGCCTTAAGAGCAAGGCCCTGAGCCTGGCCATGCCCTGCCCGTACCGAGTGGTCGAGCAGGACCAGGAAGCCCTCGAGTACCTCCGTCGGAAACTGGAGTAGGAGGCCGTTGTCAGGTCGGCATAGCTCCGAAGGTTTTTATGCTTCTTCGTTGATTGTGAGGGCCGCAGAGGAGTCGGATGTTGTCTGCGGTTCTACTTCCTCCCATGGCGAAGGGGTGGATGTGGTCCCACTGGAGATTTCTGCGTTCTTTGCAGCGAGAACCGTCTTTGCTTGTGTGCTCGCACTGGTTTTTTGAACGGTAAATTGATAAGGCGGCCAGTCTCCAGAATGAGTTTGGTTTAAAATTGGTTTTTCAGAACTAACTTAAACTTCTCAAACAGGAGACCGACCAATGAGTATCGAGACAGAGTACGACCACTATATCG
>SXUH01000318.1 GCA_005791855.1 Bdellovibrionales bacterium | reverse complement strand
GTGGGGTCGACGGACTTCTCCACATCACAGACATGTCCTGGGGCCGCGTGAAGCATCCGTCGAACCTCCTCAACGTCGGTGACGAAGTTGACGTGAAGATCCTGAAGTACGACGCTTCTAAAGAGCGCGTATCCCTGGGTCTGAAGCAAGTTCAGGCGAATCCATGGGAATCTGCTAAAGATAAGTACATGCCAGGGTCGAAGGTCTCCGGCGAGATCGTCTCCGTTAAAGACTACGGGATCTTCGTCGAGCTTTCCGACGGCATCGAAGGCCTGATCCACGTTTCAGAAATGAGCTGGACCAACAAGAAGTCTGCGAACAAGACCTACAACGTCGGCGAGAAAGTCGAAGCCGTTGTGCTTGAAGTGGACGTCGATAACAAGCGAATCTCCCTCGGCCTCAAGCAGCTCCTCCCGAACCCGTGGGACGACCTCGCCGCCAAGTACCCGTCAGGGAAGGTGGTGGAGGGGACGATCAAGGCGATCGTGGACTTCGGCCTCTTCCTCGACCTCGGGGAAGAAGTAGATGCCCTCATCCACGTCTCGGACCTCTCCTGGACGAAGAAGAACATCAACCCGTCTGAGGAGTTCAAGGTTGGCCAGAAGGTCAAGGCCGCCGTGGTCACCGTCGACAAGGAAAACCAGAAGTTCTGCCTGGGCCTCAAGCAGCTCGAGGAAGATCCGTGGAAGCGCATCGAAGAGCGCATGCCGGTCGGGTCGAGCGTCGAAGGCGAAGCCGTCCGGATCACCGAGTTCGGCGTGTTCGTCGAACTCGAAACCGGAATCGAAGGCCTCGTGCACATCTCGGAGATCTCCGAGGAGCGCGTGGAGAAGCCTTCCGACAAGGTTTCCAAGGGCGACAAGGTCAAGGCCATCGTGATCTCCATCGACAAGTCCGCCAAGAAGATCGCCCTCTCCATGAAGGCCGTCGCTTCCGGCGAGTACAAGTCGAACTACAAGCCGGAGACGGCCCAGCCTTCGACCCTCGCTGACAAGCTCAAGGGCTTCAAGGTCTAAGCAAAGCTACCGCATCCACGCGAGTATCGGATGGAAAGGCCCGGGTTACCCCGGGCCTTTTTTTTCTCAAAATTTTCTCCCGCCTCCCCCGGATCCGATATACTAGGTGGAAACCCCATCTAAAGGAACGATATGCAAAAGGTCGTGGGCCTCCTCACGGTTGCTCTTCTCGTCTTCAACTCCTCCTGCGCCTCGATGTTCAGCGGCACCACCGAACGGATCCACGTCAAGAGCGACGTCCCGGGCACCAAGCTCTACATGGACAACGAGGAGATCGGAACCGACTCCGCCTCCGTCACCGTCGCCAAGAAGCGGCTCGGGAAGGTCATGTTCACGGCCAAGAAGGAAGGCTGCTCGTCTCCCTCCACCGACGTGGCCACGAAGTTCGACTCGACGACCCTCCTGGGGATCCTCATCGACTTCGGCCTCATCTCGATCCTCGTCATCGACTGGGGGATCAACGGTGCGGTGAAGGAGGCGGAGCGGACCAACTACGTCCTCAACCCCGTCTGTCCGACGGCGGCGACGAAGGCCGGGGCCACCGCGCCAGGGGTTCAATAAGTTTAAACGTCGAGGTCCCGGCGGCCGTCCGGGACCTCCTACCGCGCGAGCTGCCTCTATCCACATGAAATCCCGTTCGCTCCTCGAGCTTTTCGGTTAAGTATCTTCTCCCATGTTCCGATAACAATGGTATGGGCTGGTTCTTCTTACTCCTCATCAGTCGAGTGACGTTTGCGGTGGACTGCGATTCCCGGTTCGATGGCATGATCGGATTGCCGTCCGGGTTAGTTTCCTTAGGTACGGAACTCGGGGCGAAGGCGAACATCGAACCGGTGCTGAAGGTCGACCCCGCCTGTGAAAGGAATTTCCCGGAGTTCTCGAGCCAGGTAAGAGACGCACTGAGGGTGGGCCGGGAATGCCTGATGCGGCTAAACACGCAAGGGTCCTTCACCGCCGGCGCGGGCCTCAACCTCAGCCTCTACAACGAGCTCTACCGCTCCAGGCCCCTGAGCTTCATCTGCAGCAACGAATCCATCCCCTCGAAGGATCTGCAGGCGAAGGCGTCGACCTTGCCCGGCGACCCCTCGGGGTACCCGCATCCCTACATCGCCATAAACCACGCCCTCACTTCGAAAGACCGGGCCCTCCGTGATCCGCAGAAATTCAAGGCGATGGTTTTCCACGAGTCCCTCCACAACCTGAACCCCGGGTACGTCCACGGGAACTCCTTCGAGTTCTTCTACGCCTGCGAAGCCTGCTGCTTCCCGAATGAGGAAACGGCCCTCAGCGGGCCGGAGGCCGAGTTCGGCTGCCGGGTCTGCCAGGGGAACTACAGTTCTCCGAATGACCCCGCCTACCTGAGGGACCTGTTCGCGTTCGCTTCGGCGAACAACTACCGAGACATCCCACAGCAGATCCTCTTCGATACGCTCACCAAGTACCTCCGGGCCGGTGGGAAAGCGAAGCAGATCCCGATGCTCTTCATCCACGGGGCGAGCAACCTCGACGCGGTCGGGATAAGCCTCGCGAAGTTGCAGACCCTGGAGCAGACACCGGCGGCTGACCGGGGAAAGCTCCTGGAGGTCCAGGGTCTGGCGGAGCTTTCGACCATTCGGAAGGTGCGCCCTCTCTCCGATGCGATCGCCGCTGGCTTCCAGGCTTACCTGAGCGAGGGCGATCCGAGGAAGGCGATGAAGACCTGGCTTGGCGAAATCACTGCCCGGGACTTCCTCCCGTCTTGTTCGAAGTCCATCTCACCAAACTGCGTAGACCGGTCGGTGATCGACCACGCCATCCACGAGAGGATGCGGTCCACCCTGGTCAACGGGCTGTGGCTGCTGGAAGCCACTTCGGAGCTCCCGGAGGAGGAGAGGAAGAGTCTCATCAATTTCATCCGGACCCTCGACTAGAGCCGGGGCCAAAAAAAAAGGCCACCCGGAGGTGGCCTTCCTAGGAACTATGTTCTGTGACTACTTAGCTGCGTTGTGGACCTTGACCTGACCGGCACCGGTGATGTGGATGGTGTCGTTTCTTTCGAAGGCCTTGAGCCAGGAGTTCATCTGGTACTTCATGGTCACGAGGACTCCCGCAACCGGGTTCGCCTTCGACCCGTGGTTGTAGATCCCCGTCATCTGCATCTTCGCGCTGAAGTCCCAGCCGAAGGAAGTCTTCACTTCGCTCGGGATGATGATGACGTTGGTGAGGTACTTCCCGGACTCGTTGTACGATCCGCCGTAGGAGTAGACGACCTTGTACTTGAAGACGACGACTTCCTTCCCGCGGGAGTTCGTGACGACGGCCTTGTAGTTCTGCTCGGTCGGCATGGAGAAGTTCTCGAGGTCGAAGGGGCTCACCACTTCTTTAGTCAGTGGGTCTCTCGGAACGATGGAGATCGGAGCGTACTCGGTGGTGTTCGACGGCTTGCCCTTCTTCACCAGCTCGTAGATCGCTTCGCCGAGGCCCACGATGTCTTTTGCTACTGCGACGACTCGGCCAAACCGGTCGACGTTATCGTTGTTCTGGTTCCAGCCGCCGGACCAGCCGCCGGAGTATCCGCCGGAGCCGTAGGTCGGGATGTCAGGGATGAAGATTCCGCCGGGGACGTCGCCGGTGGTCGAACCGTTGGTTTCAGAACCTGGCTTCACCGGGATCACTCCGCCTTCGACTCCACCAGTGACGTCACCTTCCATTCCGTTGACCTCGCTGCTATCAATCTCTGTAACAGTGAAGCTACCGATCTCGGCATCGAGAGCGGAAAGTGAATTCGCAAACCCAGCTGTGGTGGATAACAAGACCATCGAAGCGATCAGAAAATTTCTCATACGTTCCCCTTTTTTGTGAAACCTGAAACTCTTCAGTAAGAATCCTTTGGTTGAGTGGTTCTATCAATCAAAGAGATGGATGGTCAATAGGTATGAAATTATGTTTTAAATTTTTTGCAGCCGGGCATCAACTCAAGGCTTTCGGTTGTTTAAGAGAGGTCTTGAGGTGTTAATGTATTAAATGTTTTAATATGTTAGATTAGCTGTCCTAATACTTCCTTGCGTTTGATCACGAAGGCGCAGTGGATATTACTGTGGTGGAAGTCTAAGGGTATGGTCCACTGGGTGATCTCCTTGACTTGATACTGCTGGCCCACCACTGGATGGAGCTCGAACTTCCTCTTATTCGTAGAGAAGATGAGACTTCCCCCGGGAGCAAGGAGGAGCATCGCATCTCTGATGAGGATGGGGTGGTCGCGCTCGATGTCGAGGTCGTCTTCCATCCGCTTCGAGTTAGAGAAACTGGGCGGATCGAGCAGGATGAGGTCAAACGTTTCCTTCTCCTCTCTTCGCCGGACGAGGTCCTTGAGCACGTCCGCCTGGACGAAGCGGTGGGCCTGGGGATTGATCTCGTTGATGAGGAAGTTGTCGTAGGCCCAGTCGAGGTAGGTGCGAGACATGTCGACGGAGGTGACGGTGCCCCCGCCCAGGGCCGAGGCCACGCTCAGCGAGCCGGTGTAGCAGAAGAGGTTCAGGACCCGGAGGCCCCGGCAGGTCGAGAGGAGGTGCTGCCGGAGGGGCCGGTGGTCGAGGAAGAGGCCCGTGTCCAGGTAGCGGTTGGGGTTCACCAGGAACTTCATCGGCGGCTCCCGGACCACGAAGTACTCTTCGGACTTCGGATCGGAGATCTGGTACTGCTCGGCCCCCTTCTGCCGCTCGCGGAGCTTGAAGTGCTGGAACTCCGGCGCGATCTGGAAGACCTCGGCGATGACGGATTCTATATCTTTCTGGTGCTCCTCTCGGAGCAACTGATCTTCTTCGCTTAGTCTCTTCCCCTGCTCGTAGATCACGGCGTGGGGGCCGTAGATGTCGATGAGGTAGGGGTACTCGGGGATATCTTTATTATAGATGCGGTAGGCTTCGAACTTGCCGGCGGAGAGGTAGGATTTTAATTTTTTCTGGTTTTTTATCAGCCGGTTTCGAAGCGGCGTTGAATCCCTGGACACGATCTTGCCTTTCATTTTTAATTAGTGCATTCTTCTTATATAACAACGATTGAACAACTATGTCTTCCAAAACCCATAAAGATGAACAGTCCGGTGTCGCGACGAAGACGAAGGACAAGTTGCAGACTCCGCGGATGTACAAAGTCGTCATGCATAATGATGACTATACGACTATGGAATTCGTCGTCCTAGTGCTGCAGAAATTCTTCAACAAGAACCACGCAGAATCACAGTCGATAATGCTCGAAGTCCACACCCGCGGCTTCGGAATCTGTGGCGTTTACACCTACGAAGTGGCAGAATCGAAAGTAGCGAAAGTGATCAAATACGCCAGAGAGAATGGCCATCCGTTAAAGTGCAGTACTGAGCCCGAGTCCTAGAAGAAAACATTCTTACAACACCTTGCCTTTTTCCCAATCGTCTCCATCTTCCTGTATACTGACCTAGAGGGGAATTTTTATGATTAGTCAAAAACTAGAACAGATATTGAATAAAGCCATCAAGCGAGCCAACGAGAAGCGCCACGAGTTCCTCACCATGGAGAACGTGCTCCTCTCGATGCTCGACGACGAGAACGTCAGCGAGATCCTCCTGGACTGCGGAGCGAACCTCGCCGACCTCAAGAAGGACCTCATCAGCTTCATCAACGAGAACTCGAACTTCTCGCTCCTGAGCGAGGAGGAGATCCAGAGCCTCAACCGCAAGCAGTTCGGGAACGACCAGCTCCGGGAGATCGCCCGCGAGAACGGCATCCTCTACCAGCCGGAGATCTCCCTGAGCCTCCAGCGGGTGATCCAGCGGGCCGCGATCCACATCCAGAGCTCCGGGAAGAAGTCCATCCAGGCCATCAACCTCCTGGTGGCGATGTTCAGCGAGAAGGAGTCCCACGCGACCTACTTCCTCGAGAAGCAGGGCGTGTCCCGGATCGACATCGTCGAGAAGATCGCCCACTCCACCGACAAGCCCGTGGGCCGCGAGGAGGAGTCCGCCATCGAAACCGAGGGCGAGACCTTCCGCAAGGAAGAGAAGTTCGAGAAGGCCCTGAGCGAGTACACCACGAACCTCAACCAGCTCGCCCGGGACGGGAAGATCGATCCGATCATCGGCCGGGAGGAGGAGATCCAGCGGATCATCCAGATCCTCTGCCGCCGGCGGAAGAACAACCCCATCCTGGTGGGGGACTCCGGGGTCGGGAAGACCGCCATCGCCGAGGGCCTCGCCAAGGCCATCGTCGAGAAGAACGTCCCCGGCACGCTTTCGAAGACCACCGTCTATAGTTTAGACATGGCCTCGCTCCTGGCCGGGACGAAGTTCCGCGGGGACTTCGAAGAACGCCTGAAGCTCGTGCTCCAGGCCCTCGAGAAGGCCAACGAGTCCGAGGGGTCGATCCTCTTCATCGACGAGATCCACACCATCATCGGAGCCGGT
>SXUH01000317.1 GCA_005791855.1 Bdellovibrionales bacterium | reverse complement strand
CCACGCCGTAGATGTAGTTCACCTCGCTCGACGTCGCTTGTTCTAGGCCCGTCACCCGGAAGACGTTGTTCGCGAAGATCCACCCGGTCGACTGCCGCTTGATTTCGACTTCCAGATTCTTAGCGACCCAGCTCTGGATGATGTACTTCCCGTCTGGGATGGAGTGACATCCTTGAGGCTTCGCCGCGAGGATTTGCGTCGACAGTAAGGAAGCAAAGAGGACTGACGTTAGCTTTACCATGTGTGCTCCGAGGTTTTTGGTTGGTGACAACCGTCGCTAGATAGTTTCATTCTGATCATCGCAAACCCCGAGGATTCCACCATTGTCCTGGAAGATCTTACACCCCCCCCTGTCTAAGAAATAACAGGCATGTAGTTTTGGCCAGGAGACCGCCCTCGCGAACGGAGCCATGAGATAACGTGAGGATGAAGCATTCTCTCTATCACAGGGGCTCCGGGATCCTCCTCGCCCTTCTCCCGACCTGGGCCCTGGGCCAGCCCTACACCAAGCTCTGCGCCGACCTCGCCGTCGGCGACAGCGTCTCCGTCTACATCCCCGGGAAGCGCAGCCCGACCACCGTCACCCATTCGTACTCCCTTAAGCGCCAGAGCACCTATCACTACGAGGCGTACCTGAACCTCCGGTTCCACGACTGCGCGGAGCTGGGCTTGAGCTCGGAAGCCCTGAAGAAATTCTACCTGGAACGGGGCCAAGCCTGCGTCGATAAGTACCAGGACACCTTCGCCGACGGCAGTGGCCGGACCCTTGGAATCATTTTCTACGACGAGCGCCTGCATGGAACTGCAGCGATTCCGAAGCCGATGCTCGTCGACATTGCCATCAGAGAAAAGGGCCACCGCTCGGACTCGCGGAACTACGAACACAAGACCGACTGCAAGACCCTCATCCACGAGTTCCTCCACCTCCTCGGTCTGGCCGATGAGTACGAGGAGAGGGTTCGGACCGGGCTCTTTAAGAGCGAGAACCTCTACCCCGGCCGAGCGGTTTCCACGGACGCATCCTGGATGGCGCACTTTTCCCTCGGCATCCTCAACTCCGGCATCGGAAAAACAAAGAAGCGCCTCTTCAAGGGCCAGCTCGACGCCATCGTCTACCCCGGCTGCGAGACCAGAAACTCCACCTACTATTCCTGTGTCAAATCCGCCTACGACTTCAAGGCCCCGCCCACCATTCCCCCGATCTGCAAAACAAAGACCAAGTGGCTCGACTCTCCCTGAAGACCCTTTTAATCTCGAACCATCTCGCAGACGAACTCGAAGCTGTTCCCAGCGAAGGACTCTTTGAATGTTAGCTTCCCGTCGTCTGTGAGGGTGTAGTCGTGGATCAGGTTCGGGTTCGAGCGGGCCCGCATCTGTGCCCGGATGTGGATGCGGTTGTCCTCGCAGGTTGCCGTGTACTTCTCCCCCTCGTACAAGGGCCTTCCGGCGTGCTCGGTGCCGTCGACGATGTAGTTCACCTTATAGGTCATCCACATTCCTCCGGAGTAGTTTTGGACGATCCGGAGTTTCTTATTAACCTGGTCGAAGGTGATCAGGATGTCCCGGTGCCCTTGGTTTCTGTAGCTCACCCGGTCCCGGGTTGACCGGCACTCCATCGTGGTCGTCTTAAACAGCCCCGTGACCGCATCACAGCTCCCGGCCCAGGTTGAGAAGCTTGCCAGTAAGACTAGAGATCCAAAGACTACTTTCATAGACCATCCATGTATTTGTTATCTTTCATTCCGTTATAACAAATCCTTTTGCGGATTCCCCGCTTATTACCAGACCCAAAGAAGATTCCATGTCAAAACCTGCCTCCCGCCCCCCAGGACAGGTCGCCCCCGCGACCGCCTCCTGCTCCCCCTCCCCACCCCTTTCATTTCATTTCAAAACTTGTCAGATTCAGCTCCGGGCCGAGCGAACATGAGGGAGCATGCCCCGGCATGTGACCGAATGTGAGTCGAGAGACCGGAGTTGAAGATGGCGGGTTTTCAAATGAAATGGCGCACTCGCCAGGGGTCGAACCTGGGACCTACCGCTTAGAAAGCGGTTGCTCTATCCAGCTGAGCTACGAGTGCGGAGAATCCCAAACGATAAAAATCCCATTGATTTCGAGAGTTTGATGGTTCGGACGTGCCTGCAACTTTAACGACCCAGACTAATCTTGTCAATCGAAGGATGTAAGGTTTTGTGCTACCCTCTTGGGTATGAAGGTAAAGGCTAGAATTTTTCGCTCAGGCAAAAGGTATTTTGACTGCCAGCGTGAGGATACAAAGGAAGTGGTTTCGGCCATGGCTCTTGCCACCCTTCTCAAGGAAGATCATCTGGTGGTCGGTGACTACGTTGAGCTCTCCACTCCGGCCTCCAACGACTGGACCATCACCCAGGTCCTGGACAGGAAGAACGCCATCTGGAGGAACATCCCCCGGGAGAACAAGAAGAAGGTGATCGCCGCCAACGTCGACGTCATGGTGGTGGTGGTGAGCGCCGGGAAGCCGGACTACAAACGGGGCCTCGTCGACCGGTACCTCGCCCGCGCCGACTTCTGGGACATCCCGGCCTTCGTGATCTTCAACAAGATGGACCTCTACTCCCCGGAGACCTTCGACGTGGGCTTCGAGAGCGAGCGCCTCAAGTGGCTCGACGTCGAGTGCTTCGAGGCTTCGGCCCTGGACCCGAGCTACAACCCCCGCTACCTCTCACACGGCTTCTCCGATCTGGTCACCAAGCTCGCCGGGAAGACCGCCGTCTTCGTGGGCCACTCCGGCGTGGGGAAGAGCCACCTCATCACCTCCCTCACCGGCGGCGAGGTCCAGCTCCTGAGCGGCGAACTTGGAAGTGTCGGCAAGGGTGCCCACACCACCACCTGGGCCGAGCTCATCGACGCCAAGGACTTCATCCTCATCGACTCCCCGGGGGTCCGCTCCCTCTCGCTCAGCGACTACACCCGGGAGGAGCTCCTCCAGAGCTTCTCCGACATCCAGGAGTTCGCCACCAAGTGCCAGTTCAGCAGTAACTGCAGGCACGAGGCGAACAGCAAGGGCTGCTTCTTCCAGAAGCTCGACCCGGCGGAGAGAGACACGGAGCTCATCCTCTCGCGGCTCGACTCCTACAAGAAGGTCCTGGAGGAAGTGGCCAACGTCCCCGACTGGCAGAAGAAGTCCTAGGGCCTGAACGACGGGACCACCAGCACGTGCCTCGGCGCCTGCAGGACCGAGCTTCCGAACTCCCGCACGTGGTTTCCGGAAGCATCGAGCTCCACGACGACGTTCCTCGTTCCGTCGACGACGTAGATCTCGTCGTTCTCTCCGACGGCGATCCCCCGGGGGTCACCGAGGATGGCAGGAGCGGTACTCAAGATCGAGGTCCCTCCCGTGAGGGTCGCGGAGTAGACGTAGACGTGGTCCGCGGCGGCCCCGTTCCAGCCGACGACGATCTTCCCGTTGGAGAGCTCGCCGCAGCCGAACGATGCGGTCGCTCCGGCGGGCCCCGTGGCCGTGGCAACCGCAGCGAGAGCGGTGACGGAGTCGGGGGAGATCCGTAGGCCCGCGGTCGAGGAGCACGAGAGCCAGTTCCCGGTCGAAAGACCGACGAGGTGCTGGGAGTTCGCGTGGGCCGACGTGGGCCAGATGGCGCCGTAGCTTTCCCGGATTCCCCTGGCGCTGAACCGCTCGATCGTCGCCCCTTCCGTCGCGATGACGTCCGTCGAGGTCTTCAGCTGGACCAGCGAGGTCAGGGTGCCGGTGAAGAAGGTAACGTTATTATAGAAAGTTCGGGTGGCACCGGTCACCGCCGAGATGGCCTCGATCCGGTCCGGGGTTCCGTCGACGGCGACGAGGATCTCACTGGTGTCCTCGAGCCAGGCGATGGCGCCGATGGCGTCCGCGGCGGTCGGGATCTGGTAAAGGATCTTCTTGAAGGTCCCGTCCGCATCGAAGACCGCGATGGAGTCGTTGGTGAGGGAACTCACCACCACGTCTCCCCGGCCGATCGAGAGCTGCGTGCTCGTGGCCTTCGGATCGCTGACCAGGCAGGACGCCGAGAAGATAAGAAAAATTAAGGCTCCGGGAAGGGAGAGGTACTTCATCCATTCATTCTGGCTGATCTACCTCCGCGCCGGAAGCCTGCAAATATTACCTTTTAAGAGAATCCTAATAAGTATGCTACCATTTCCCTGTGAGACTACTTAAGTACCTACCCTTCATCCCGCTCCTGTCAGCCTACTCCGCCTGGTCTCAGATCTACCTGGGAGCTCAGGCCGGGTACCTGCACTTTAACCAGGAGACGGCGGCCAAGAACGACGTCTACCCCACCGGACAGACCTACGGTGTGGCCATGGGGATGCGGAAGGATTACCTCGAGCTCGAAGCGGCCCTCCTGAAGGGATCGGCCGAGTCGAAGATCACCCACGACGGCAAAGACAACAAGCTCAAGCACGAGCAGACCTCCCTCCTCCTCGGGATGAACTTCTACCTCAATCGACGGATCTACGCCCGCTTCGGCTACGGACTCCACAAGGTGGACCAGTCCTTCGCGAGCCCCATGAGCCCCCTCTCCACCGCCGGCGCGAAGGAAGCGTACGCACTGGTCGAAGACGAGGTCACCGAAGGGATCTTCTACGGCGCGGGCCTCGTCCTCATCAACGGCAAGGCCGTCTCCCTCTTCGCGCAGATCGAACGGATGGACCTCTCCACCGTGTCGGCCGGAGCCTGGAACAGCTCCCTGGGTCTTCGGATCTACCTCGACTAACCCGTCCTACCTTACCACCACTTCTTCACCATGCGGATCACGTGGGAGCCCTGCTCGGAGATGTACAAGTTCCCGTCACCGTCGAAGGCGAGGCCGCCGGGTGCGGCGAAGGTCGCCGACGACGCGACGATCCCCTCCTGTTCGGTGGCGAGCTGGATCCCTCCGGCGCCCGCGACCCCGAGGCGGACGAAGACCGTGCCGTCCGGGAGATCGCGGTTGTAGCAGGTGACGGTGTTGTTCCCCTGGGCCGCGGTGTTCCCGGAGGTGAAGCAAACCTGGTTCTCGAAGGCGGCGATGTTGCGGATGAAGCCCGGCGAGGAGGTCAGGCCGTAGACGGTTTCCACGGAGTTCGCTCCGACGGAGGTGCCGTTGATCACCACCGCCGACGTCCCGAGGTTGACGTACTTCACGTGGGCCGAGGCGTGGTCGGTGAAGTCGGCGAAGAAGAAGTTCCCCGGGTACTGCGGATCCATGACGATCTCCCCCGGGCTCCGGAGCCGGAGGCTCGTCGAGCCGTAGGTGTCGCCGTAGACGGGAGAGGCTCCCGCGGTGGTGCCGCAGGACCCGATCGCGGGGCTGATGTTCCCGTCGGCGGTGACCTTGAGGATACAGTGGGACGCCTGGGACGAGATGTAGAGGACTTCGTCGGCTTCGTCCACGCCGAGGCCGTAGACGGGAGAGAGCCGGGCGTTGAGGTCGGTGGTCGCGATGGGCGTGGTCCCGATGAAGTTTCCGCAGTTGGCGTAGTACCCGGCCACCGGGCTCGTGCGGTTGGAGTTCACCAGGGTGCTGAAGATCAGCTCGGCCTGGGCGCCGGGGTTGTAGGCCCGGACGAAGCAGTTGTTGGCCACGTCTCCGTAGAGGAAGAAGTCGCCGAAGAGGGCCATGGCCTTCGGCCCCTGCATGAGGGTCGAGGTCGCGGTGGTGTTGAGCCGGTTCTCGTTCCCGCCGACGCCCCCGGCGAAATCCTCGACCCGGCCGTCACCGAGGTTGATCGAGCGGATGATGAAGTTACTCGAGTCGCTGACGTAGAGGAGGTTGTTCGAAGGCCTGTGCATCAGGTTCAGGGGTGAGTTGAAGGTCACCAGGCGCGAGTCCAGGGGGCTATTGCCGGAGTAGCTCGCCCGGCCGACGCCGCCGATGTAGGTACCCACGGCTCCGTTCGTCGAGCCGACGCCGAGGGTGCGGAGGAGGTTGTAGCCGCGGTCCGCGACGAAGAGGTTCGTCCCGTCCAGGAACATCCCGAGAGGACCGTTGATCGACGTCGTCCGGCCAGACGGGGGGATGGTGGAGGCCGTCGCACTCCCGTTGCCGAGGATGTTGTTGCACATTCCGGCGGCGATGGCCTGGCCCCCGAGGGTCGTGGCGCCGGCGGTGTTGTTGCAGTAGATGAGCCGGTGCCCGTTGTGGTCGGTGGCGTAGAAGCCCCGGATGGTGGCGCCGGACTTATCCAGCAGAACGTCCATGGGCCGGTTCATCCGGTAGGCCGCAGGGGCGACGTCGGTGTTCACGGCTTCCGAGGCGCAGGAAGCTCCGGAGTTGGTGAAGCTCACCGAATTGCCGGCGGTG
>SXUH01000316.1 GCA_005791855.1 Bdellovibrionales bacterium | reverse complement strand
ACTCTAGGGTGTACGGAGCGCCGAGGTCGGATCTTCCTAAGCCACGCAGGTCGAAGGTGATGACCCGGTAGGTGCTCTTCAGGAACTCGACCTGGTCGGTCCACATGAACTGGTTCAGCGGGAACGCGTGGACGAGGACCACGGGCAGAGCGCTCGGGTTCCCAGCGTCGATGTAACTTATCTGACTGCCGTCTTTGGTGCGAAACATGTTCGGCGACTCCGCTCTAGAGATTTGGGGTGGGAGACCAAGGAAGAAGATGGTGAGGATGAGGAGTCGCACGTGGCCTACTTCGTCGCTGCGGTGTCGTAGTAGGTGGCGTCTCTGACGATCTTCCCGTCCTTGAACTCGACGATGGCGGCGATGGGAAGGTCGAAGGACTTGCCCTTCGCTCGGGGCTTCTCGCCCGGCAGGGTTCCTCTGGAGGTGAACTCGATGGCCGCCTTATTCCCCTGGATGATGGTGGTCTTCACATGATCCTTCACGTCCGGAATCATGGCGAACATTTCCTCGTAGTGCTTGTGGATGGCCGCCTGGCCCTTCGCCGGTGTCTTGGATTCCGGATGCTCCATGGTCGCGTCCGTGGCGTACATGTTCATGATGGCGGCCACGTCGTGCTTATTGAAGGCGGTGAAGTATTGCTCCACGAGCTTGGCGAGGTCCGGGGTCTTCGTCTCGGCTTGAGTGGAAGTGGCGGTGAGAGAGAAAAGTAGAATGGCTGCGATGGCCTTAAGCTTCATGGGGTCTCCGGTGGTTAGATGGGGGGAAGATAGTACGAGTGAACCGGTTGGGAAAGGAGTATCTTGCGCCTTAAAGGACTATTTAGATTTCAGGTGGAGGATGAGGAAAAAGAGGAATGAGGCGAGGACGCTGAGCAGAGTACAATTGTAGCCGGCCCAGCTCCAAACCTCGTAAGCTCTCAGAGGCAGGTACGAACCGAGGACGCCGCCGCTGTAGTAGAAAAAGAGGTAGAGGCCGTTCGCACTCGCCCGATTCTCGGATGCGCCGCTGATGAAGCCAAGGAGCTGGGTGTGGAGGAAGAACATGCTCCCGCTGAGGAGGGCCACCGACCCGAAGAAGACGTAGATTGAAGGGGCCATCGAGGCAATTCCGCTAGCTACGAAGACGAGTCCCCCCAGGAGGAGGGCCCGCTCGCGGTTACCGATCCAGCGGACGAGGGCCGGGCTCTTGAGCGTCAAGACGAGGCCCAGGACGTAGCCAACGTAGAAGATGCTATTCACCTGGCCCTGCAGGTTGAAGCGGAGGCGCACCTGGTAGGGAAGGGAATTCAAGGTCGACATGAAAATGAAGAACAGGGTGAACGTCAGGACGTAGACGATGGCCTTCGAGCCGCCGAAGCTCTCCCGGATCCTGAGAGAAAGCCGGCCGCCGTTCTTCCTCGATTCTTGCGCTCGGCCTAGCGGGAGGAGGCTCGTAACCAGGAGAGCGGCACCTAGGATCACGAAGTAGCTCAGCCAACCGAAAGAAGAAGCCGTCGCCTCGGAGAAGATCCGGCCGATGAAGCCACCGAGGATGGTGGTGGCGACGTATTCTCCCGTGTTGAAGCCGCTCCTCGAAGACAGCGTCGTGATCGAGAGCAGGGAGAGGGCGAGGGCCAGGCCCTGGGCTAGCCGCAGGAGGACGACGATGTTGAAGGGGCAGAAGGGGATCGCCAGGCAAGCCAGACCCATGAAGCCCAGGCTCAGCCGGAGGATCCGCCGGAGGTCGAGGCCTTCGATGAGGAACCCACCGACGAAGGGAACGAAGGCGAGCGGGAAGAGAGTCGCGGAGATGAGAAGGGCCGCAGCGCTCCTCCCGACCCCGAACGCCTCCTCGAGGACCGGGAGGATGGTCTGGGGCCCGTAGAGGACGAAGTAGGACAGGAGGGTCGCGAGGATCAGGGAGGACCGCGGCGGGGGGCCTGGAGTTAGGTTTTCAGACATACGTGCTCCGGGCTCCCGTCGAGAAGGATCCTAGACGACTTCCGGAGCCGCTTCGTCTGCGCCGGAGAGGTTGAGCTTCAGGATCTGCTCGTTCCTCGCGTCGACGCTTCGGCTCAGGAGGAAGGTGAAGTCGTTGATCGATCGGTAGTTGTCGAGGTAGTCGATCTCGTTGAAGATGGCCCGCGCCTGCTCGAGAGAGTAGCCGACGTTCCCGAGGTTCCGGCCAAACTTCTCGAAGAGCTCGTCCCGGCTCAGAGGGTTGTTGATGCTGCCCTTCGGGTCCCGCTTCCTCCGGACGAAGCTCGTCCCGTTCTTCATCTTGATCGTGACGACCGAGCCCCAGTTCGCCGGGTACTCGGAGGTGCAGACCTCGTCTTCGTAGACGTCGACCTTATCCGTGAAACGCAGGAGTTCGTCGTCGGCGAGGATCTCGTCGGTGTAGCTGTCGACCCCCGGGATCTCCCGGAGCAATCCCAGGGCGAGGACGAAGGCCGTGCTGAACTGCGCGCCGAGGGCGTCCTTGGGCCTGCGGATCTTCCCGACGTGCGTGGTCGCGTGCCTGCAAGTCCCCACCAGGATCTTCTCTATCTCGGAGACCTCGAGCGAGTTTTCACTCACCAGTTCGAGGGTCGCCTCCAGCGGGCAGTGGATGAAGTAGCAGCAGTTGTACTTCTTGAGGTCGACGTGCTCGACGATGAACCTCGAGCCGAGGTCCCGGGTCAGGCGCTCGAGGTCGGTGGTGTCCGAGTAGACCCGGCAGAACCCCTTCTTCCCTTCGAGGACGGTGTGGGGCCCGGTGAGGCCATTCTTGGCGAAGAAGGCGGCGCGGATCCCCGCCGTCGTCGGGATCGCGCAGTGGATCCGCTTCGTCGACCCGCCGGACTGGGTGTATTCGATCAGGCCGCCGGAGAAGCTCCCGGCGATGGCGACGGCGTTCAGGAGCTCTTCTTCGCTGAGGTTCAGGAGCAGGCCCGCGGCGATCGCAGCTCCGTACGGGCCCGTCGCCTGCGGAGTGTGGTGGCCTCTCTGGAGGCAGCCCGGGGAGACGGAGTGGGCGATCCGGACCATGACCTCGAGGCCACAGCCGATGGCCGTCATGACGTCTCTGCCGCTCGCCGAGACCGATTCGCCGATCGCCATGGCGACCGGGACGATGACCGCGGCGGGGTGGGTCTGCACCATCAGGCAGGTGTCGTCGAAGTCCTGGGCGTGGCCGAAGGTCCCGTTGATGAAGGCGGCGATCTCCGGAGAAGCCTTGTCTCCGTAGTGGAAGATGGTCGACTGGCCAATGGAGAGGGCGGACTGCTGCTGGTACTTATAGACGGCCTTGCTCCAGGGGAACTCCGAGCAGCCCAGCTGCAGGCCGATCTGGTCCTGGATGAGTTCTTTGACTTTCCTCTCGACGGACTTCGGCAGCCCTTTCTGGAAGAGGTCCCGGGAGAACTGGACGAGTTCGCGGGTGTATGGCTTCTCGTTGGAATTGTCTGAATTCATGGGGGACCCCTCGGTTTGGATGTACGGGGGATGATGCAAGCGGAGGACCAAGGTGGGGTGGAGGTTCGGGGTGGAAGGGGTTGAAACTCTGTTGGTCTTTGCTCGGGAAACGACTAAGTTCTTTACACCGTTCAAGCAATGGACGGAATGAGGAAAACGAAAAGCTCCGGAGTCGGAGCCGCTTACTCGCAGAATTCCTGTTGAAACTTCATCTTGCTCACGAGGCTCAGGAGTGAGTCATAGTCGTTGACCGCTTCGTAGTGTCGTTTCAGGAGGCAGAAGCTCTTCCGTTGGAGCTTGTCGTCCGGAAAGTCCGGATTCTGATAGATTAGTTCAATGATTTTGATGAGGTCCTTTTGCTCGTTCGGCGGTAAGATCTCCAGTGAATCAAGCTTACAGATTTGCTCGCGAGTCTCACTCTTTATCTCTACTTTTTTTCCATCTTCTTTAACCACTTTGGTTCCTACTTCTCTAGGGCTCCGGACTCTAGACTCGGTTCCAAACTGACCATTGATGCGAGATAGGTAGTTCGGGTCATCTTCGTTGTTCAAGGGCATCGATTCGAGGAAGGGAGTGTTCCTGTTCGGTCCGGAGGTTGAAAAAATCGGGTAGTACTCGAACAGGTCGGCTTTCTTGATGTGGTAGCCACACTTCATCGAAGCCCCGGTGAACTTCTTGAGCATGCTCTCTTCAAATACACAGCCTACGGTGTTGCAGCTTGCTGGGGTGAGGAGCTCCTTCGTACGATACTTACCGGAACAGTGCTCAACCACGGTCACCTTGCTAACAGGAGTCCCCTGTAGAACGAACCCACTAGCTTCCGGACATTTGAAGTGGCGGGGTCTTATGCCTTCATGAAGATCCATGAACTCGGTGTAGCTACAACCCTTGAACGTTCCTCGGAGAGACGTCAGGTCAGCCTGGGCTAAGAGCTGGAGGGGAAAGAAGATGATTAAGAAGCCCAGGTGTCTCATGGGTTGCTTGTCGGCTAAACAGGTGAATGGAAATAAGGATTTTTGTTGAATGACGGTACTCAGGTGGGAAGGGGGGATAGCCTAGGAGCTTTATGGTTTCCCGAATAAGTTCTTGAAAACTGGATGGCTAAACGCTGCCTCGTGGAATACCGATAAGGCTAATATGGTAAAGAAGTCTCATGAGACCACTGATGCTCAACCGGAAGCTTCTTTGGAAGGGAATGCGCTTTTCCAGAGCCTCGTGGATAACGTGCCCGGACTCATCTACCAGTTCTACCTTAGACCCAATGGTGAGATGGGTTTTCAGTACATGAGCGAAGGGGCGCGGGATTTGTACGAAGAAGAAATCCCGGTCATGGTCTCGAATCCTACCGTTGTGTTTAGTAAGGTCCATCCTGATGATGCACCCGGATTACAGTCGGCCATCCAAGCTTCCGCCGCCACCCTGACCCGGTTCAAGTGGGAAGGGAGATTCCTGTTCGCGGGTGGTAGGATAAAATGGATCCAGGCGGCTTCGACTCCCAGGGCTTTGCCGGACGGAAAGATCTTATGGGAAGGGCTCATGATGGACGTGAGCGAGAAGAGAGTCGCTCAGGAGTTAGTCGAGCTCCAGAAGATGCAGCTCATCTCATCTGCGAAGCTGGCGGCGCTGGGAGAGATGGCCGGATGCATAGCTCACGAGATCAATAATCCCCTGGCCATCATCCACGGGAAGGTCGATCAGATCCGGGACCTGATCGCGCAGGAGACCATCTCTCCCGAGGACATAAGAGAGAACATTGACCGGATCGAGCTAACCGTTGACCGCATCTGGAAGATCATCCGCTCGCTGAAAGTTATCTCGAAGGAATCTGACGTCGACGAACGGTTCGAGGAAGTCGCCGTCAACACGATCGTCGAGGAGTGTCTCGAGCTCTGCAAGGGGAGGTTCGTGAGCCACGGAGTGGAGTTTAACCTTTCTCTCGCTCCCCCGGTTCAACCGTCGAATGTAAACCCACCGGCGTGGGGCAAGTGGTTCTGAACCTCCTGAACAATGCCTTCGACGCTACCCTGGAGGGGAGCAATCCGCAGCCTCGGATCAAGCTGGAACTGGTGGACGCCGGAGAGTGCGTGAATGTTCGCGTGACGAACACCGGACGTACCATTCCTCAGGAAGTGCGAGAGTTCATGTTCAAACCCTTCTTCACCACGAAGCCCGCGGGGAAGGGCACCGGCCTTGGGTTGAGCATCGTCTCCCACATCCTGTCTACCCACGGGGGAAGCGTGTACTTGGATACCGGTGCCCAGGAGACATGCTTCGTTGCTGCTTTTCCTAAGCGGCAGAAGAGATGAGGTTATTGAAGGTGGGTTGATTTTTTCGGTGAGACTCGAATGGGGATTGGCTGCGGGCCTCTTGGCCCTTGGGCCTTTGGCCTTTGGCCTCTCGAGCTTTGCTCGATCCCAAATTTTAGCATCCTAAAATTTTCGAACCCTCGGGCTTCTCATCAACTTAGGAATCCCGGTTAAAATAAAAAAGCCCAACTTGCGTCGGGCTTTTTTATTTT
>SXUH01000315.1 GCA_005791855.1 Bdellovibrionales bacterium | reverse complement strand
TCGACGAACCAGGTCGTGTGGGCCAGGTGCCACTTCGGCGGACTCGTGTCCGGGGTCGCCGACACCATGAAGTCCTCCGGCTCGAGCGGGGCGCAGAGGTCCTCCGTCGCCTGCCGGACGCGGATGAACTTCTGGAGGAGCCGCTGCTTCAGGGACTGGTCGTCGTGCTTCTGCGTTTCCATCAGCGCTCCGAGAGGCCGTCGATGGCCGGGCCCTCGATCACGGCGCCGTGGGTGTTGAACCGGCTGCCGTGGGCCGGGCAGTCCCAGGTCTTCTCGATGTCGTTCCAGTGGACCACGGCGCCGAGGTGGGTGCAGAAGGCGGACTTCTTCTCGAAGCAGTCGCCCTTCTCGTGGTACACGCAGCTCTTGGCGATGAGGCCCTCGCGCATGATGCTCCCGTGGTCCTCCGGGATCTCCTGGAGGGACTCGACCTCGGAGCCCGTCACCCAGTCCTTGTACTGGTAGGCGACGTTCACGTTCTCCAGCACGAAGTCCGAGAGGCCCCGCACCGGTGGCCGGGACGGATCGAAGACGGCCGCCCACGGGTGGGTCCCGTGTTCGATGAGCTCGGGGATGAGGACGGAGGCGATGGTCGCGCTGGTCATCCCGATGCCCGACTGGCCCGTGGTGATGTAGATGTTCTTCTCCGGCCCGGGGTTCTTCCCGATGTAGCCGATCTGGTCCGCCGGCTCGAAGACCTGGCCGGACCACTTCTCCTTCACGTCCCGGACGAAGGCGAAGTTCTTCCGGGTCCACTCCTCGAGGTTCCGGAACGGGTCGCCGTCGGGGTCCTGGCCGGTCCGGTGGTCCTCGCAGCCCACCACCAGCGTGCCGTCCACGAAGCGGACGTAGTGGTACGGATCCTCCGTGTCCCAGAGGAGGCACTCGTCCGCCACCGGCCCCTCGAGGGTGAAGGCCATGGCGTAGGTCCGGTAGGCGAACTGCTTGGTGTGGATGTAGAAGCGGTTGTTGATCGGACTGTCCGTCGCGACCACGAGGTACTTCGCTTCGATGTCGTAGCCGCTGTCGGTGGAGATCACCGTCGTCTCGGGGTCGAGGTTCTCGATGTGCCGGACGTGGGTGTTCTCGAAGATGGTCACGTCAAGCTTCCGCATCGCCGCGAGGAGGCCCGCCATGTACTTGATCGGGTTGAACTGCGCCTGCCGCGGGAAGCGGAGGCCCGCGACGGCTCCGGAGAGGAGCGGAGTCTTCTCCACGTAGTCGAGGTTGATCCCGCTCTTCCTCCCGGCGTCCTGCTCCTTCCGGAGCTTGGCTTCGCTGAAGTTCCGTCCCTGGAAGAGGTAGCCGTCGAGGCGCTTGAAGTCGCAGTCGATGTGCTCGGAGAAGACGTTGGTCTCGATGATGTCGATGGCCGAGCGGTGGGCGTCGAGGAAGGCCTGCACCGTCTCGAGGTCGTGCATCTTCAGGAGCTGGACGAACTGCTCCTCGAGCTGGCAGGTCAGGTGGGCGGTGGTCCGCCCGGTCTGGCCCGAGCCGATGGTGAAGGCCTCCACCAGGGTGACCTTGTGTCCGCGCTTGGCCATCTTGTAGGCGATGGAGATCCCGCTGATCCCTCCCCCGATGACGCACACTTCGGTCTTCTGGTTACTCGTGATGGCCTCGAAGCGCGGGAGCGCGGTCCCCTCCCACACGGAGCTAAGTCTTCCTTGAATACTCATATGCGATCCTCGAAGTTGGTTCTGCGTTCGACGTCAGAACGGCGGTTGATGTCCGATGTCCCCAGCGGTGCGCGGGAGAGATCCGATTCGGAGTTCGGCAGGCCGCGGGCCCGGCGTTGCGTGTCCACCACGGCCCGGGCCCCGCGCTCGGCGCTGGTCTTGTAGGCCATGGCCCCGATGAGGAAGACGCCTCCGCGGATGAGGTTCGCGAGGTGCTCGACGGTGCCGTACTCCAGGACGTTCGGGATGATCCGCAGGAGGTTGTCGTCGGAGGCCGGGTCGCCGACACCCGGGAACCCGGGCTGGCCGATGATGAAGCCGGCGACGCCCACCAGGCCGAAGAGGGCCCCGAAGGCCATGCAGGTGTTGTAGGCCCGGCGGGTGTTCTCCGCGAAAGCCGCCCAGAGTGCGAGGGCACCGGTGGCGATGTTAATCAGATTATGGGTCATGCTCAGGTGCATGCCCAGGAAGTCGGACTTGAAGATCCCGACGATCCCGATCAGTAAACTCAGGGCGCCCAGCGCCAGGCACACTTTCTGTGTCGTGGTCCGCGGGGCCGACACGTGGTGCGCGTGGTGCGGGTTCATGACGGTTGCCATACCTACCTCCTTGTACCGGAGCGGCACCCTAGTGGTGCATGTTCTCCACAAATTTATCCATCTTCGTTAGAAACTCGCTCGAGACCTTCTGGATCGAATCCTTCCACTGGATGAGTTCGTCGTGCAGGCCCGGGTAGTTCCGGATGTCCTTGGCGGTGAACTTCCGGAGCTTCATGAACTGCCGGCCCATCTCCGTCAGGGCCCCGGCCTCGACGTTCTTCTGGATCTTCGGAAGCATCTCGGACTCTTCTTCCATGATGTGATGCTTGACGAGCTCGGAGAGGACCTTGAGCTCCGCTTCGATGTCGTCCTTCAGGGACCGCGCCTTCGAGAGCTTGGTGCGCAGGCTGCGGACCTTCTGGTCGACGATCCCGTGCTCGATCCCCGCTTCCAGGATGTTGAAGTGGAGTTCCTCATTGGACTCCAAGGGTGCGTAGATCGCGCGCTTCTCGGCCAGGGAGTGGGCGTGGACCGCGTCCAGGAAGTTTTTCGCGATCGACCATTTCTTTCTTTTTTCCGCGTCATCGTCTGTCAAAATTTCGATACATTCTTTGATGAAGCGGTGGTCGATGAGGATGAGGTCGATGACACTGATGTCCTGGATTTTTACTGCGTCAGTCATTTTTTTCCGGCCAGTCACGGGGAACCTCCTCTACGCCATTTAGACTTCCTCTTAGTAAGCAAGGAAGGGGCCAAAATTATCTTGAGAACCTGACGTAAAAACTACCGGTTGAACTGCGATTTTCCCCTCTGCCGTGGTGGATTGCCCCAGACCATACTGGAGGATTCCACTCGGGATACGGAGGGCTTTTACCATCGATTTTGTAGTGGGATAATCAGGTCATCTAACAAGGAGGGTCGCATGCGACTTCAAAATATTGTTGTGGCCATTGATATCGACGAATCCCACCTGCAGCCGCTGTACCAGTGGGGCCGGACCTTCGACTTCTCCCACGTGAGCAAGGTGACCTTCGTCCACATCGTGCGGAAGAACATCACTCCCCTGGACTTCGGTCTGATGGAGTCCCCGGACGAGCAGACCTTCATGGAGATGCGGCCCACGCTCGAGAAGTTCCTCCGGGACGAGTCCCGCAAGGTGATCCCCGCCGACTTCGAGGGGCCCGTGGACCACATGATCGCCCTGGACCTCAACCCGGAGGAGCGGATCATCGACATCGTCAAGGAACTCGGGGCGACCCTGGTGGTGGTGACCACCGTTGGCCGGCACGGCTTCGAGGGCTTCTTCCACAGCTCCTTCACCAACCACATCATCAAGCTCGCTCCCTGTGACGTGTTCGTGGTGAAACCCGAAGGCATCAACTATGGCCAGGAGGATCCGGGGTTCGAATCCCAGACATTTTAATTCCTTCTATAAAGAGGGGGCCCGGGGCTCCCTTTTTGTACCTTCGACACTGCGCAAATTCTCGACAATTTAAACCTTTTTCCTCACAATAGGGCATCATTCAAAACACCGTCCTACCGTGGAGATTCCTATGGCAAAAATTAAAGTGCAAAATCCAGTCGTCGAGCTCG
>SXUH01000314.1 GCA_005791855.1 Bdellovibrionales bacterium | reverse complement strand
TTCTGTTCGACTTTTTTCATTAGCTTGGCTTGATCTTGAAGAGGGGCTGGCCGAACTCGACCAGGGACTCGTTATCCACACAGATTTCCACGATCTCGCCGGCGACGTCGGCGTCGATCTCGTTCATGATCTTCATGGCCTCGAGGACGCAGAGGGCCTGCCCGACCTTCACCCGGTCACCCAGCTTCACGTAGACTGGTTTGCCCGGCGAAGACGAGGCGTAGAAGGTTCCGACGAACGGGGACTTGATGACGTGCACTCCGGCGTCGGAGGCCTTGGTCTTCGTTTCCTGCGGGGCTGCGGTTTGCGCCGGTGCCTGCGCTGGCGCAGCCGGCTGATGGTGGGCCGGGGCGACCGGGTGTGGTTGCAGCTGCGGAGCCGTGTAGGTCGGAGTGTATCCGGTGGCAAAGCTGACGGAGACCTTGAAGTCCTTCCCTTCTACTTTGAGTTCGGCCACGCCCTGGTCTTTGGCAACTTTGACGATGTCTCTTAGTGCTTCGATGTTCATTTTTAAACCTTAGCGCGTTCGATGTACTCGCCGGTCCGAGTGTCGATCTTCAGTGTCTCGCCTTCCTTGATGAAGAGCGGGACGTTGACCTGCAGGCCCGTCTCGAGGACGGCCTTCTTACTCCCGCCGGTCGCCGTGTCTCCCCGCATGCCCGGGTCGGTGGTCACCACTTTGAGGTTGATGAAGTTCGGCAGCTCGATCGAGATCGGACGGCCGTTGAAGTAGAGGATGAAGACCTTGATCCCTTCCTGGAGGTAGAACTTGTTCTCCCCGACCTGGTCGTGGGAGAGGTGGACCATCTCGAAGGTGGTCTGGTCCATGAAGTTGTATCCGTCGACGTCGGAGTAGTTGAACTCCATTTCCTTTTCTTCCATGTCGGGCTTGCCAACAGTCTCCACCCCGGCCTTGAAAGTCTTCTCAATGGTCTGGTTGGTCTCGAGGTTTCTGATTCTCGTCCGCACGAACGCCGAGCCTTTTCCTGGGTTCACGTGTTGGAAGTCAACGATGATCCACGGCTTGCCTTCGATTTCGATCTTCAAACCTTTTCTAAAATCTGTTGTTTGATACATAAAGAATACCCTTTACTCGAGTTGCGATTTTATCGCGATGTAGTATGACTGTTTTCCAAGCCCGCTCATTATGGCCCCGGCGGCTTTTGCCGTCAACAAAGTATGTCGGAACTCTTCCCGACGGTAAACCTGGCTCAGGTGAACTTCGATGACTGGAACAGTGATTATTTTCACAGCGTCATGGAGAGCAACACTAGTGTGAGCATAGCCTCCTGGATTTATGACGATAGCGTCATATTTTTGAGAATGAGCTTGCTGCAGACGAGTGACGAGCTCCCCTTCGATGTTTGATTGATACCAATCGACGTGAGCCTGTCCTTTCAGCTTCTCCTCGGTCCACTTCTTAATATCCTCGAGGGAATCTGAACCGTAGACGTGCGGCTCACGCTGGCCCAGCATGTTGAGGTTGGGACCATTCACGACTAAGAATTTTTTCATAAACCCTACCGGTGCAGATGCGATTCTGTTTTCAGTGCTTCGAGGAAGTGGCTAAAGGCCTGTTGGATTCTAACTTCTTTGGGGGATTTCGTCTTCACTTGAGTTACGATGAGCTGGATTAATTCGTCGTGTCCCTCTTGTTCCGAGGTGATGTGGGCGTCCGTGGAGTCGTTTTCCTTCTGCAGTTTCTTAACGTTCTTTAACTTCTGCGCGGAGACGTGGTCATCCGGGTTGAGCTGGAGGATCTTCTCCAGGAGCTCGATGGCCTTCTCGTAGTAGTGCTGAGCGCAGTAGAGGTCGATGAGGGTGTGGGAGACGATGGGAGAATCGGACTCGATGGAGCTCGCGTTCTCCTCGTCGATGTCCCCGAAGTCCTCCTCCAGCTCGTCGGCGTAGAAATCGTCCTCGAGGCTGCGCTCGACGACCCCGTCGTTCAGGATCGGGTGCTCGGCGAACGTCGTCGGTTGCTCCTTTGGCTCCGGCTCGCTCGGGAGGGCCAGCGATCCCTTCTGCATCACCCAGCCGTCGTCGTCGCTCTCCGGGAGCGCCGGCGACGCTCCGGTCTTCTCCGGGATGGGCTCGGGGGCTTGGTTGAAGTCCACCTGGACCCAGTCGTCGTCGAGGGTGAGGGACTGCACGGGCTGGAGCGGGAGGTCGCTTGGAGCCTTGATCAGCTGCTCGAGGTTGAGCTTCTTGTGCCCCACCTGGAGATCGTCTTCGAGCTTCTTCACGTGCTCGGCGAAGAACCTATCCTTCGGGTTCATGAAGAGGAGGTACTTGAACGTCTCCAGCGCCTCTTCCAGGTGGCCCATGTTGATGCAGGCCATGGCGAAGATCTTCTGGAGGGAGATGTTGTCCGCGTTCTGGGAGATGATGGGCCTCAGCGTGTTGTAGGTCAGCTCGTATTTCTCCTCGTCGTAGTAGCAGTGGGCGAGGACGATGTAGCCCAGGGTGTAGGTCGGGTGGTTCCGGATCCCTTCCTTCAGGATCTTGTAGGCGTCGTCGAGCATGCCGAGCTTGCGGTACGACTCCGCGAGCGGAGCGAAGACCCTCCCCCGGGGGTTCTTCTTGTACATGCTGAAGTACTTTGCCAATAAGGCCGATTGGTTATTCTTTCCCATCTGGGGTTCGACCTACCTAGAGTTCGGTGGAGGAGGCGCCCGACTTCGCACTCTCCCGATCTGCGAAGCCGGCCTCGTCCTGGTTCAGGATCCGCGGGGTCATGAAGATGATCAGCTCGTTCTTCGTCGTGTCCGGAGCGTACGGCGTGCGGAAGAGCCAGCCGATGAGCGGGAGGTCCTTCAGCACCGGGATCCCGGAGACCGTCTCGAGGGTCGAGGTCTGGTAGAGGCCCCCGATGACGACGGTGGAGCCGTTGTCCACGAGGACGTTGGTCTTGATGTTCCGGCTGGTCTTGTTCGGCGGCGAATCCACCGTGGGCCTGCTTCCGAAGGCCGACTTCGAGAGCGAGATGTCCATGGAGATGGCGCCGTCGTTGGTCACCTGCGGGGTCACCGAGAGGTTCAGGTCCGCGGAGACGTTCTGGAAGGTCGCGATGGCCGGGTTGTTCCCCGTGGCCGGCTGCTGGACCCGGAAGCTCGTCGTCTCGGAGCTCGTGATGTTCGCGGCTTTCTTGTTCTGGGTCACGACCTTCGGCGTGGAGATGATCCGGCCCTTCGACTCGGACTCCATGAGCTGGAGGTTGAAGTCGAGGTTGAAGAGGCGCCGGTAGATCCCGATGGTCATCCCCGCGACCCCCGGGCTCTGGGCGGTCGGGGCGCTGCTGAAGGAGAAGCCCGGGCCGAAGTTCGCCGGGATCGTGGCCCCGTCGATCACCGGATCGTAGCCGAAGGAGAGGCCGCGGGTGAGGCCGATCCGCTTCGAGTAGGCCTCCGTCGCCTCCACGATCTTGGCCTCGATGAGGATCTGCGGCGTCTGCGTGTCGAGGGTCTCGATGATCTTCTTGATCCGTTCGATCGAATCCACGGTGTCCTTCACGATGAGGCTGTTCGTCCGCTCGTCGGTCTGCATGGTCGCGCGGTTCGGCGTGAGGTAGTCCTTCACGATCTTCGAGATGTCCGCGAGGGTCGCGTAGTTGATGAGGAAGACCCGGGTGACGAGCTGCTCGAGGCCGAGCTTCAGCTCCTTGGTCTTCAGGAGCTCTTCCTGCTCCTTCGACGCCTGGGCGACGGTCTTCATGATGAGGATGTTCGAGTTCTTCTCGGCCACGAGCTTCGAGAGCGACATGATCGTGTCGAGGGCCTGGTCCCAGGGGACGTTGGTGAGGGTGAGGGTGAGCGGCGGGAGGCTCGAGATGGTCTGGTCGACGATGATGTTGAAGCCGGAGGTGTCGGCGATCATGTTGAGCACGTCGGTGACCGGGATCTCACGGACGTTGATGGAGATTCGCTTCCCGATGTACTTCTTCGGGCCCGAGAGGGTCAGGTTCGCGAGGATGTCTTCGATGCTATTGGACTTCGGGACGTTCAACCCGACGACGTCCTCGAGAGAGGCGTTCTGCGTGCTGTTCTCTCCGCTCTGGACCTTGTTCTTCGAGAAGACCCCGAAGCGGTTCTCGAGCGTGAGGACGATGGTCTTCCCCTTCGTCTCCACCAGCGAGCGGACGTTGTCCCGGAGCTGGACGGCGAAGCGGACGTCGTTCGGCGAGCCCGGCTTCTTGTACCCGGAGATGTACACGGCGCTCCCGGGGAACTCGGAGGTGTCGATGCCGCGGAGGAGCTTCGGAGAGACCTTCACACTCTTGATGTCAAGGATGATCTGCTTGTCCTCCGTGACGTGGAACCGTTCGGCGAAGACGTTCTCGCGGTCGGTCTCGATGACGAGCTTACTCGTCTCGCCTTCCTGCGTGAAGTTCACGTTCACGATCTCCTGCGCGGACGCGGTCAGGGAGAAGACCAAAGACAATACCAGGCTGAACAGAAAAAATCCTTTCTTCATAATTCTCTTCCTTAAGATGGGCCTAAATATATTGTAATGGATTATTTAGAAATAGGTATAACTGTTTCGAGGTACTCTTCCTGTCCGTATACATTAACGATCTTCTCAACAATTATCACCCCGCCCGGGAGGATCGCCTTGAGCTCCGCCCCTTCGTTCCCGATCTTCATCCCCTCCTTGAGGACGATGACCTTCTTCGAGGCTTCGTTGGCGTTGATGAGCGCGCGCCGTTCGCGGCCGATGAGGACCCCCACCACGCGGAGCTCTCCGACGACGAGGTCCGTGGCGGCCGACTCGGCGAGGTTGCTGTACTGGCCCTTCCCGGTGACGTAGTAGCCCTTCCGGACGTCCTTCCCGGTGGACTGCTTGTTCACGAAGGGGGCCTTGAACGGGTCGCGGATCTCGAGGGGGTTCTCGAGGTTGGTCTTGTCCTTGAAGAAGTCTTCCTGGGCGGCGGTCGGGGCGGCGGTTGCCCCGAGGACCGCGACGGTGCCGAGGAGGAGGAGGAGGGCCCTGCTCATTTCACCACCGGAGCCGTCCCCGCGGCGTCGAAGCCCCGGTCCACCTTGAAGTCGGGGTTGAAGCGGAAGGCCTCGATGATCCCTTCCCCGTTGATGAGCTGGAAGCGGCCCTTCTGGTTCTCGGCGATGTTCGAGAGCTTCAGGGACTTCACCGTATAGATCCGGGTCGCGTTGGCGATCCGCTCGAAGAAGATCAGGAACTGGAGGAAGGTCCCCTTGGCCTTGAGGCTGTATTCCTTGGAGACGAAGTAGGTCGACGCCTCTTCCTTCCCCGGAGTGAGGGCCGGGTCCTTGATGTTGAGGATGTTCATCTCGTGGTTCAGGAAGGTGAGGATCTGGGAGTCGTTGGTCTCCGAGGGAAGCTGCTTCTGCACGGACTCGATGTTCCGCGCGACCTCTTCGACCCGGACCTTGTACTCGTCGGCCTTCTTCATGAACTCCTGGATCTCCCGGACCTTCGCCTTGTTCGTGACGAGCTCCTGGTCCATGCTCGCGCTCTGGGTCTCGAGGTCCGTCTTCAGCACCTGGTGCTCGTCGTACATCACCCAGACGGTGTAGGCGGCGTACGCCAGGACGAGGATGTGGAGCTTCGCGAGGAGGTTGTTGACGAGGTCTTTCATTGCTCGAACCTCGCGATGGTGAACTTCACCTCGAAGGACTCGATCCGCTTCTTGTCCGAGGCCCGCACGGCGCTGCTGGTGCTGGCGATGTTGGCGTCCTTGATGAACACCGACGACCGGAGGCTGTTCACGAAGTTCCCGATGCTCGTGTAGTCGAGGGCCTCGCCCTTGATGTTCATCGTGTCCCGGTCGATGTTCAGTTCCTTGATCCAGAGCTCCGGAGGGATGTTCTTGGCGATGTAGAGGAGGAGGGTCGCCGGGTTCTTCTTGACGATGATCGCCTGCTTCACGGCGATGAGCTTCTTCCCGAGGTTCTCCTCCTGGAGCTTCAGTTCGGTGATCTGCTTCTCGAGGAGCTTCGACTGGTTCACCTTCGACTTCAGCTGGGCGAGCTGGGTCCGCTTGGCCGCGAGGCCCTGGTCGATGGTCTGGCGCTCCTCTTCCCACATCGGGAGGAGGACCATGTCCGGGACGAAGAAGAGGAAGAGGAGGGCCGCGAGGAAGGGCTTGAACTTCAGCTTGGTGAGGTCGAACCCTCCGATGTTGGAGAGGTCCAGGGCCTTCGCGTTGTTGCTGAGGTTAATCTTAATCATAGGATCCTAGAGCTTCCTCATGGCCAGGCCGATCACCACGGGGGAGATGGCCGCCAGCTGATTCATGTTGTGTCCCAGCTTCTTCTCGTCCACGGAGATGTGCGAGAAGACGTCCAGGCGCTCCGACGGAACCCCGGTGACTTCGGTGAGCTTGTCCAGAAGACCCGGGAGCAGGGAGGACCCGCCGGTGACGAAGCAGTGGTGGACCTTCTCCGCGCTCCCCTGGGAGACGTAGAAGTTGATGTTCTTCCGGATCTCCGCGATCTGCGAGTCGAGCTGGACGTTGATGATGTTGAGGATCTCCTGCGGGAGGTTCCCGTTGCCGTCCACGGTGCTCTTCAGGTCCTCCGCCTCCTCGTAGCTCACTCCCATCTGCCGCTGGATCTCCTCGGTGATCAAGCTTCCGCCGACGGGGATCTCCTTGGTGAAGATCGGGCCCCCGCGCTTGTAGACGACGATCTTCGTGCTCTGGGCGCCGAAGTCCATGAGGAGGGTGCCGGCGGAGTACTCCTCGAGCCGGGGCCCGGCGACCTCTTCGAAGACGTTGGAGAGGGCGATGACGTTGAGGTCGACGATCTTCACCAGGAGCTTCGCGCTCTTCAGGAGATCGCTGTAGGTGGTGACGAGGTCGT